>NZ_JBFUEP010000031.1:0-53749 GCF_056403895.1 Pedococcus sp. P2_E5 | reverse complement strand
CGATGACAGCGGCGATCAGGGCCACGAGCAGGCCGTACTCAACAGCGGTCGCGCCACGCTCGGAGGTGCGGGCGTGGAAGACGCTGGTCTGGAACTTCGCGATGGTCTTGAGCATTGTGAATCCCTTTCAAAGATTTGATTCCCGCGGCTCAGACCACTGCGGTACTGCGCCGAGGTAGAGACTGCCGTTCCGGGGGCCCGTGCCACATCGGCTGTTGGGGTCCAACGCGGCTGGCTGATGGTCGACGGCTCCATCAGCCGAACGGGGGATGGCACCCCGGCGGCGGGACGCTAATGGGGATTCCGCGCCGCGGCGGCGGGTCGCCGAGCTCCCGGGACCTCGATCACCTCGCGGCGACCACGAGGTCGGTGCCCTCGCCGACCCGTTGCCACCTGCTGCCGGCGCGGATGAGCACCTGGTGCTTGTCGGTCGTCACGACGAGTCCACGCTCGCCGTTGACCGTCGTAATCGACTGCGCCCCAGCGATATCCGGTCCGGCGGCTATCGCGCCACCCAGGGGGACCAGCCACGGCCTGACCACCTGTGAGGGCGTCAGCCGGCCCAGGACCGCCAGGGTGGCGTCGTCCACCCACACGAGGTCGCGGGCCAGGGTCAGCGTCGGCGCCAGTCGGAGCGGCGCCGCCAGGGAGGCCGGCAGTCCGTTGGGTTGCCGCACGACTCCGGCGACGTCCACGCGGGGGTCCGTGCCGTCCCCCTTGGTGGTGATGACCGCGAGGCGCTGCCCGTCGGGCGAGAGCCGCAGGCTCACCACCGACCGGTCCTCCAGCCAGTCGACGGCCACGACCTGCGGCAGGGCCTTGGACGCGTCCGCCGGATCGGCTGCGGCATTGATCGCCCAGACCTTCGTCGCGCCGTTGCTGCGGCCCGCCACCCACAGGACGTCCTCGCGGTCGTAGGTGGGCCGGGTGAGCCGGGTGCCGGGTGAGACGAGCTGCACCTGGGTGTGGCCACGCCACCGTGCCAGCTGGGCGCGGTCGCCGCCGACGGCCGCGACCTCCTGACCGTTGCGGGACATGGCCAGGTAGGCCCACCCCGGTTGCACGGCCGGCAAGGTTGCCGCCTCCGGCGGTGGGGTGCGCTCAACCGAGTCGCCGACGTCATCGGGATCCACGGGGACCAACGCCGTCCCCACCCGCAGGAGGGGTTTGACGTCGGGGTCGGACGGTGTGGCGAAGCCCAGGGCCGACAGGGAGTCCACGGTGCTCTCGCCATTGGGCATCTGCAGGTCGGCGCCCTCCAGCCGCAGGGCGACGCGCTCGACGCCCGGCGCCTGGGTCACCGTCGCGAGGAACTGGGCGCCGAGGTTCTGGCGTTGCCCGGGGTCGTTGCCCAGCCGGGTGGCCGCGAGGTCGACCTTGGCCGTCCCCGAGTCGATGGTGACCGCGTCGACGGCCAGCTGCGTCCCGGAGGGGATGTCGGTGCGGACCGCTCCCCTGAGGTAGCCCGGCACCCCGGCGAGCAGCGACCTGGCCAGCCGGGTCGCGAGCCCGGTGCCGAGGGGCAGCCAGCGGACGTCCGGCACCAGTCGATGGTCCCCCGCCGACACGTAGTAGATCCGGAACGGGTCGTACAGCCGGTCGAGGTCGGCTTGGCTCAGCCAGGTGCCGAAGTTGTCCGGCATCCTGCTGATCCGCCACTCACCACTGGAGCGGGCGAGTCCGAAGGTGACCCGCACCTGCGAGCTGGGCGGCAGCTCCTCGTAGCGTCCCGACCCGTCGATCCGCGCGATGGCGTTGGCGACGGCCGTGACCGTGTCGTCGGAGGACGGTTTGTAGGTGAGCTCGGAGTCGGAGCCGAAGACGACGACCGAGGAGTCGGGCCGCCAGGAGCCCTGGGGTCCGGACCCGAGGTAGGACCGGGCCGCCTGGTACCCGTCGTCGCTGGCTGCCGCAGCCCTGATGAACCCCTGCACCACCTGCTGCGGCGAGGACCCGGGCGCCACCGGGTTGACCTCCACGCGCACCTCGTTCTCCTGCACCGAGCCGACCTCCAGCCCGGGCTGGATGGCCGAGCTGGTGGACAGTCCCCCGCACGCACCCACGGCGAACACCGCACACAGGGCCAGGCTCGCGGCATACCGGCGCCTCATCGCGGGCTCCACGGCGCGGTGGGGGTATGCCGCGTGCTCGCCACGGGAGGCGAGGCACTGCCCTGCGTGGGGACGCCGTGCGGCTTCGCGGCCGCCGCCGGCGGCTCGGGGACGTCGCTCGGCCGCAGCGGCAGCGGAGCCTCGGCGATCGGCCGGTCGGCGTGCCGGGGCAGGGTGAGCCGGAAGCAGGACCCCTCCCCCGGTTCGCCCCACGCCTGGAGCCAGCCGTCGTGCAGCCGGGCGTCCTCCAGGGAGATGGCCAGGCCCAGACCGGTCCCACCGGTCGTGCGGGCGCGGGCCGGGTCGGCACGCCAGAAACGGTTGAAGACCAGCGCGCCCTCACCAGGGCGCAACCCGACGCCGTGGTCGCGCACGGTGACGGCAGCCGCAGTCTCGTTGACGGCGACGGCGATCTCCACGGGCCGGCCCTCCCCGTGCTCGAGGGCGTTGACGATGAGGTTGCGCAGGATGCGTTCGACGCGACGGGCATCCACCTCCGCGTCACACCGACCGTTCGCGGTCACGGTGATGGCGCTGCCCCAGCGGTCGGCGATGGGCTGGGCCGACTGCACGGCCCGCGCGACGGTCGCCCGCAGGTCGGTGACCTCGGAGTCGAGCGCCGCCGCTCCCGCGTCGAACCGGCTGATCTCGAGCAGGTCCGCCAGCAGCTCCTCGAACCGGTCGAGCTCGTTGTGCAGCAGCTCGGCCGAACGCGAGACCGCGGGGTCGAACGCCCTGCGGGAGTCGTGGATCAGGTCAGCGGCCATCCGGATGGTGGTCAGCGGTGTGCGCAGCTCGTGCGAGACGTCCGAGACGAACCGCTGCTGGACCCGGGACAGGCCCTCCAGCTGGCGGATCTGGGTCTGCAGGCTGTCGGCCATCTCGTTGAACGACTTCGCCAGGCGGGCCAGGTCGTCCTCACCGCGGGCGCGCATGCGTTCGTTGAGCCGCCCCGACGACAGCCGCTCGGCCACCAGCGCGGCCCGACGGACCGGGCTGACGACCTGTCGGGTCACGACCCACGCGATCACGCCGACGAGGAAGACCAGGGCCAGGCCACCGATGAGGAAGGTGCGGGTGATGAGGTCGAGGGTCGCCTGTTCGCGCTGCATCGGGAACACGGCATACAGGTCGTAGTTCCCGGCGAGGGGCACCTCGACCTGGGAGCCGACGATGACGGCCGGCACGCGCCCGCCGCCCTGCGGGTCGGTGATGCCGATGAGCATCACCTGTTGGCGACCCGGGTCGGCGCGCACGGCCTCACGCAGGGCGACCGGGACCGCGGGAAGCCCGACCCGCCCGCTGGAGAGCGTCTGCACCGACGTGTTCGACGTGTTGGCGAGGCTGCGGGTCARCACGAGGTAGCGCTCGTTGTCGCCGCCCGGCGAGGCGGCGCTCTGCACGGCCTGGCGCGCCAGCAGGTTGAGGTCGCCCTCACTGCTCGTGCGGTCGCTGTTGTCGAAGCTGCCCTGCACCTCCGTCGTCAACCGGGAGGACTCGAGCTTGGCCGACTCGATGCGGTCCTGCTCGAGCCCGTCGGAGATGGACGAGAACAGGTAGGAGCCGAGGAGCACGACGACCGCAAAGCCCAGCAGCATCGTGGAGGTGACGACGCGGAACTGCAGCGACGCCCGCCACAGGTGTGCCAGCCTCCGCGCCCAGCGCACCAGCTGGCGCCGCGAGCGCGCCAGGACGGCGCGGACCGCACGCACCCCTTTGGCGCGGTGGTCGGAGAACCGCGGTGTCGGCGTCCGACCAGGCCTCGGACGGGCCGACTCGGACATGGCTAGTTCGGGCCGGCCTTGTAGCCGACGCCGCGCACCGTCACGACGATCTCGGGGTGCTCGGGGTCGTGCTCGATCTTGGAGCGCAGCCGCTGCACGTGGACGTTGACCAGCCTCGTGTCCCCGGCGTGGCGGTAGCCCCACACCTGCTCGAGGAGCACCTCGCGGGTGAAGACCTGCCACGGCTTGCGGGCCAGGGCGACGAGGAGGTCGAACTCGAGCGGCGTCAGGGAGAGCGCGGTGACGTCCCGCTTGACCGAGTGACCCGCCACGTCGATGACGAGGTCGCCGATCTCGAGGCGCTCGGGCTCCGGCTCGTCGCCGCGACGCAGCCTGGCCCGGATGCGCGCGATGAGCTCCTGCGGCTTGAAGGGCTTGACGACGTAGTCGTCGGCGCCGGACTCCAGCCCCACGACCACGTCGACGGTGTCGGTGCGCGCGGTGAGCATGACGATCGGGACCCCCGACTCGGCACGGATCCGGCGGCAGACCTCCATGCCGTCCAGACCCGGCAGCATCACGTCGAGCAGGACCAGGTCGGGCCGGCTGTCACGGAAGGCACCCAGGGCTCCCGCCCCGTCGGCCACGTGGGACACCTCGAGTCCCTCGTTGCGCAGGACGATGCCGAGCATCTCCGCCAGCGCCAGATCGTCATCGACGATGAGCACGCGACCCTTCACCTGCGTCAACCCTCTTCCCAGCATTGAGTAAAGATTTCCTCCGAATCATCACACACGGAGTGCACGGGGTGTCCGAGCCACGAGGGTCAGCGCGGACTTTCGCGGACGAACAGGTGCCAGTCACCGATGACCTGCGCAGTCCGCCACGTCTGGTCGGCCTCGACCAGCCCGAGCGCGGGGCGCCCCTTCTCGACGGCCACCACGTCCGCCGAGTCCCACGCCCGTCGTCCGGCAGGGTCACCGGCGAGGAAGTCCAGGTAGGTCGCCTGGTCCGCCGGGGCGAAGGCGTCGATGGGGTCGCTGACCCAGACCGTGAGCCCGTCAGCCGCGAGCTGCTCGACTCCCGGCTCGGTGGCCAACACCACCCCGTCGGGGCCCGCGAGGTCGCGCACCGCGGTGACGACGGAGCCGGGCACGTAGCCGGGGACCTCCTCCTTGGCCGCGAGGACGGCCGTCCACACAGCCACCGCGACCAGGGACCAGGCCAGCCACGGCACCGGGCTCGGGCGTCGCAGGGTGGGGGTGGGCGCCCCGTCGCCCGAGGTCGACCGCACCCCCTGGGACGTGCCCGTCGCGAGGAGGAACAGGCCCAGGGCGAGCCAGACACCGTTGCGTGCGGCGATCAGCGTGGCGGTCACCAGGACGCCTGCGACGACGTACTCCCACGCGGCCCGCCGAGACCTCAGGAACAGGACCAGCAGCACCAGACCGGCGCCGAGCAGCAGGGCGTCGAAGGGGCGCCGCGGATCCGGAGCGGACCACAGCTCGGAACCACGCTTGGCGGCCTCGTTGGAGAAGACGCCGACGTAGTAGTGGAAGGTGCCGAGGCCTGCGGGAGTGAGGAACAGGGCCCCCAGGGTGGTGACGCCGACGGCGATGGTCTCCGCCGGGCGCCGGTGGAGCCGGCTGACCAGGAGGTGGCAGCCTGCGACCGCGACGCCGACGAGCACCGCCCCGTGCAGGTTCGCCCACACCGCCACCAGCGCCGGGAGCAGCCAGATGCTGCGCGTCGGCCGCTGCGCCTGCCGCGTGAGCACCACCATGAGCAGGGCGAAGGGCACCAGGGAGAGCATCTGCAGGCGCACGACCACCAGCGCCTGGAGGGACATCGTTGCCACCAGGAGCACGACCCCCGCGACTCTCGCGTCCCGCGCACCACGACGAAGCGCAGCCGCGGCCAGCACGAGCAGGGCCGCGAAGCCGGCGGCGCCCTGCAGCGCGAGCAGCCCACGATCGCTGGGGAGGGTGGCGGCGGCAAAGAGGAGCTCGGCCAGGACCGGCACGTTGTGCCACCCGTCCGAGGGCGCTGCGGCGAAGGGGATGTGGTGCGTGATGGTGCCCGTGTCGAGGATGTGCCTCCCGAGCGCGACCACCCAGAACGCGTCCGCGCCGACGATGGCCTGCCAGGCGGTGAACGCCGAGACCACCAGCAGCGCGGCGAACGTGCGCCACGACCGACTCAGCGCGCTCACGGCATCCCGTGCCAGCGGTCGATGGGTGCTCACGGCCCCCACACTGGCAGAGGAGTCACTTGAGGACCGACAGGATCGAGGAGTAGTCGTCGGTCCAGTCCACCCTGCGCCCCCTGAGCGGCTCCCATCCTCGACCGGCGGTCAGCGGAGCGAGCCGGTCCTCGTCGGACGACATGACCACCCACGTGCTCCGGGAGGCACCGGGGCCCGAACCCTTCGTCGCCACGCGTCCGGTCCAGCCCAGGGACGCGGCGCTGCCGGTCAGGACGGGCGCGAGGTCGAAGACCCTGTTGCTGATATGGACGACGAGCAGTCCGCCCGGCCGAAGGCTGTCGGCGTAGACGCGCATCGCCTCCTCCGTGAGCAGGTGCACCGGGATGGCGTCGGAGCTGAACGCATCGAGCACGAGGAGATCGAGCGAACGAGGTGCGAGCCTGCCCACCTCGAGGCGCCCGTCTCCGACGACGACGTCCACGTGGGCGGCCGAGTCCGCGAGGTAGGTGAACATCCGCCGGTCGCGGGCGATGTCGACCACGGCAGGGTCGATCTCGATGAAGGTGAGGCGTTGCCCCGGCGCACCATAGGCCGCCAGCGTGCCCACCCCCAGGCCCACCGCCCCGACGTCGGCGATCCCCGGTGTCGCGAACACGTCTCCCAGCGGGCCGGTGCGCGCGTAGTAGGTGGTCGGCTCCGTGCGCTGAGCGCCCAGCCACTGCGTGCCGTGGACGGTGGTGCCGTGGGCGAACCGGTGCTGGCCCACGGCCTCGGACACGCGATAGCTGCCGAAGAAGGTGCGGCGATGGTCCAGCGAGCCCTGGTCCAGCTTCACCTCGACACCCACGAACGTCAGCAGCAGCACGAAGGCCACGATCATCCGCCGCGTCGACAGCAGCCATCCCGCCAGGGCAGCCAGAGCCAGACCTCCCAGGGCGAGGGCAAGGGAGTCTGCCCACCGACTGAGCACCAGGCCGAGGCCGGCCGCACCGACGGTTGCCCCGAGCACGACGCCCGCTTTGCGCAACGCCGACGCGGACGCCGACACCGACGCCGACGCCGACGCCGGCCGACCACTGGGGGCCGGCTCGTCGACCCGAGACCGGTGCGCGGCCTTGCCGATGAGCAGGAGGGGTACCAGAGCCGTGACGATCGGGTACTCGAGAACACGGTCGAAGACCAGAGGGGCGAGCATGCCGTTGAGCAGGCCACCCAACGCCCCGCCCCCGGCGACCACCAGGTAGAAGTGCGTGAGATCACCGACCGGCGGACGGTCTGCGGCAAGTCGCGCATGGGCGACGAACGCGACGAGCGCCAGCATCACCATGTTCAGCACGACGCCGAGCAGGATGGGGGTGCGAGCCTGCATCATCGCGGCCGCCGCGGCGAGGACCGTGCTCGCGACCGCCAGTCGAACCGCCGTCGCGGGAACGCTGCGTGAGGTGCGGGCGAACGCGATGACGAAGGTGGCGAGGTAGATCGCGAGTGGCACCACCCAGAGCAGCGGGATGGGGGCGATGTCGGTGCTCACGTGGGCGGTGACGGCCAGCATCATCGCCGACGGCAGGAAGGCCCAGAGCGCCCATCGCCCCATCCGTCGTGGCCCGACCCCGACGCCTTTCGACTGGGAGCCACCCGAAGGACCTGCCGAACCGACCCCCCTGCGGCCGACCGACAGGCGGGTCAGTGCGGCGCACGCCGCCGTCAGCACCACGAAGCCGACGAATCCCCACGACCACCAGGTCCGTTGCTGAGCCAGCGAGAGGTGGGGCTCCACGATGAACGGGTAGGCAAGCAACCCACCGAAGCTGCCGAGGTTGCCGGCGGCGAACAGGAAGTACGGGTCGTCGGCGCGCGGGCCACCCGTCCACGAGTACCACCGCTGCAGCAGCGGTCCGGCGGTGGAGATGACCAGGAAGGGCAGCCCGATCATGACGAGCAGGATCCTGAGTAGCCAGAGCACGGGCGACGCCGTCGCGCTCGGCGCGGCATCGGGAGGCAGCGCGATCGGCAGCACCACGAGGGGAGCCAGCAGCACCAGGACGTGCACCGGGGGCTGCCACACGGGCCCGAGGCGGCGGGTCGTGGCGTGGGAGTAGGAGTAGCCGAGCAGGAGCAGCACCTGGAAGAACAGGCTGCTCGTGCTCCACACGGTCGCCGACCCACCGAAGGACGGCAGGACCAACCGCGCCACCATCGGCTGGACGACGAACAGGAGTCCGGCGCCCGCGAAGGCGGTGAGGGTGAACACGAGGACGAGCACGACGTCCCCGCGCGTCCTGGCTCGCGCCGGTCCTGGTCGGCGGGTGGGCACGACATCATGCGACGTGGTGGGGACGACAGCCATCCTGGACAACTCCGGTCAGCTCTCTGTGGGACGGACAAGGGACCACACTGGCCCAGCACTGCCCATGAGCCCACCTGGGGCTGCCTGGCCGACAGTGGAGCCGCACCGACAGTGGACAGGTGGCTGCCACCCAACCCGCCCCGTCCGCTCCTCGGTGACGAATGGGTCGCCGAGTGCCCGCACACACGATGCCGCTCTCACCTGTTCGGCCAGAATGTCCCATTCGACGTCGCCAGGCAGGTCCACGATGGACGACACTCGGCACGACGATCGAGCAGCTCGGTGGCAAGGTTTCCTGTCCGCCCAGCCAGAGTGGACTTCAACGCACGCGGCCAGTGGTGGACGACTGCCGCCCGGAGGCGCACGCCATGAGCACACGAACGCGGCCAGAGACCCGGGGCCGCCTCTCCGAGCGCCATCGGGCGATGCCGACCTTGCGCCTCCCACCCGCGGTCGCGGCCGCACGCTGGGCCCTCTTCCCCCTGGCGGTCTTTGCGGTCACCCGGGTCGTCGGGTGGGTCCTCCTGTCGCTCGGCGCCCGCGACCAGGGAGTCGTGCCCACCGACACCGGCTACCACGTCTTCCTGCCGCCCACCGCGTCGCCGGGCTACTGGGACGTGATCGCGAACTGGGACGGCCAGTGGTACGCGCAGATCGCGCAGCAGGGCTACCCCCGCGTCCTGCCGACGGTGTCCGGCGAGGTCGTGCAGAGCGCGTGGGGCTTCTATCCCGGCTATCCGGTCGTCGTGCGGGGCGTGATGACGCTGACCGGCCTCGACTTCAGCCTCGCTGCGTCGCTGGTGAGCCTGGTCTGCGGCGCCGCAGCGGTGTGCCTGCTGTACCGCATGCTGCTGCGGACCGCGTCCGACTTCAGCGCGAAGGCGTCGGTCCTGTGCCTGTGCGGCTTCATGACGGCTCCCGTGATGCAGGTCGCGTACTCGGAGAGCCTGGCTCTGCTCCTGGTCCTGACCTGCCTCAACGCTCTGCGCAGGCAGTCGTGGACGGTCCTGCTGGCGGCCAGTGTGGCGCTGGCCCTGACCCGCCCCATCGTCCCGGCCGTGGCGGCCGTGGTCTGCCTGCACACCCTCGTCACCTTCCGGCGCAGCGACCGATCGCGGGCGAGCCGCTCGAGGCTGACGCGAGGGCTGCTCGCCGGCATCGCGTGCGGGGCGACGGCCGCGATCTGGCCGGTCCTGGCAGGCGTCGTCACCGGCGAGCCGCGTGCCTACATCCGCACGATGCACGCGTGGGGCGTCTATGCCGAGACCCCCATGGGTGGCTGGGTCAAGTGGTTGAGCTCCATCGACGCAGGCGGCTTCATCGTCGTCGTCGCGGTCCTGGTGACCATCCTGGCCATCGTCCTCCGACCGGGGGCCCGGGCGTGGGGCACCGAACTGCGGCTGTGGGCGGCCGTCTACCCGATCTACATGCTGTCGGTCACGGCACCTGGCCCCAGCGTCCTGCGCTACATGCTGCTGACGATCGTTCCGCTCTGGCCGCTCCCCGATCCGCGCCCGGGTCCACGGGACCAGCCGGCTCACCTGGACCACGCCGACCAGCCGGACGGTCCGGGGCAGCCCGCCCCGTCGTCGTCCCGCAGGCTGGACCTCGTGGTCCTCGTGGCCCTGCTGGCGATCGGGCTCTTCGCCCAGTACAAGTGGGTGACCGGCACGTTCACGATCGCCGGCCTGCCCACCGAGCAGCCCTTCCCCTAGCTCCTCGTCGGACGAGGTATGCCGCCCGCTCGAGGTGAGCGGGCGGCATACGAGATGGTGCGTGGCGGGGCCGAACCGCCGGTGAGGCGCAGCCTCAGTAGCGGTAGTGCTCCGGCTTGTAGGGGCCGGCCACGTCGACACCGATGTAGGCGGCCTGCTCCTTGGTCAGCTGGGTGAGCTGGACGCCGAGGGCGTCGAGGTGCAGGCGGGCGACCTTCTCGTCGAGGTGCTTGGGCAGCACGTAGACCTGCTTGTCGTAGTCGTCGTTCTTGGTGAACAGCTCGATCTGGGCGATCGTCTGGTTCGCGAACGAGTTCGACATGACGAAGCTCGGGTGGCCGGTGGCGTTGCCGAGGTTCATCAGGCGACCCTCGGAGAGCACGATGATCGAGTTGCCACTCTCGAAGGTCCACTCGTGGACCTGCGGCTTGATCTCGGTCTTGGTGACGGCGACCTTGGCCAGGCCGGCCATGTCGATCTCGTTGTCGAAGTGACCGATGTTGGACACGATCGCCTTGTTCTTCATCCTCGTCATGTGCTCGGCGGTGATGATGTTGAAGTTGCCGGTGGTGGTGACGAAGATGTCGGCGATGTCCACGACGTCGTCGAGGCGGGCAACCTGGTAGCCCTCCATCGCGGCCTGCAGTGCGCAGATCGGGTCGATCTCGGTGACGATGACGCGGGCGCCCTGACCGGCCAGCGCCGAGGCGCAGCCCTTGCCCACGTCGCCGAAGCCGGCGACGACGGCGACCTTGCCGCCGATGAGGACGTCGGTGGCGCGGTTGAGGCCGTCGAGGACCGAGTGGCGACAGCCGTACTTGTTGTCGAACTTGGACTTGGTGACCGAGTCGTTGACGTTGATCGCCGGGAAGAGCAGGTCACCGGTGGCAGCCAGCTCGTAGAGGCGGTGGACACCGGTGGTGGTCTCCTCGGTGACGCCCTTGATGGCCTCCGAGACGGTGGTCCACTTGGTCGGGTCGGCCTTGAGGGTCTTGCGGACGAGCTCCTTGAAGACGCCGACCTCCTCGGAGTCCGACTCGTCGGTGGGGGACACCTGACCGGCGGTCTCCCACAGGCGTCCGTTGTGGACGAGCATCGTGGCGTCGCCACCGTCGTCGAGGATCATGTTGGCGCCCTCGCCACCGGGCCAGGTGAGGATCTGCTCGGTGCAGTCCCAGTACTCGGTGAGGGTCTCGCCCTTCCAGGCGAACACGGGGACACCCTGCGGGTCCTCGGGAGTGCCCTTGCCGACGACGACCGCGGCGGCCGCCTCGTCCTGGGTCGAGTAGATGTTGCAGGAGGCCCAGCGGACCTCGGCGCCGAGCGCGGTCAGCGTCTCGATGAGCACGGCGGTCTGCACGGTCATGTGCAGCGAGCCGGCGATGCGGGCGCCCTTGAGCGGCTGGGCCGCGGCGAACTCCTCGCGCAGGGACATCAGACCGGGCATCTCGTGCTCGGCCAGGCGGATCTGGTGACGGCCGGCCTCTGCGAGGCCCAGGTCGGCAACCTTGTGTTCAAAGGACATGGAAAATCGCTTCCGTTGAGTGTGTGGTCTGCGGACCCGGCGCAGCCCATCTGGGCATTCACGGTTCGAGCGGGTTATCACCCGCGCCGGCGGTGCCCCACTCTACCGGAGGGATGCCGCCCGGCCGGCCTGAGCGCGGGTGCCCGGGGTGCGCTCGGCCGCCGGCGGCACTAGGAAGGGGTTACCCACGACGAACGGAGCACCATGAGCGAGCCCAGCAGCGGGGTCCCCGGCGAGATCGCCGACGCAGCGGTCGAAGCCCCCACGAGCGAGGAGCCCACGACCGTGGAGCTCGAGCTCGACGAAGAGAAGGTCGAGGCCTGGGACGAGGTCAAGGGCGACTACCAGGTCGAGCCCGACGGGCAGCCAGTCGCCAACAGCCTGGACGGGAACGACAGCGACACGGACAGCGACAGCGACCGAGACAGGGACAGCGACGACGACAGCGAAACGGCACCCGAGGCTGACGCCGCGGAGTCCTAGCCGACGCCGCTGTCCTGGTGGCCGTCGCCGCTCGTCGGCAACGGGTCGTCGGCCGCGTCGGTGAGGGTGGCTTCGCTGTGCTGCCACTCGGGGCGCTCGCGCGTGCCGGTGTCGATGTCCGGCTCGAGGTACATCAGCAGCGTGAGGTCGGGAGCGGCCTCACGGGCCTTGACCTCCGCGGCGTTGATCGCGTCGGCGATGTCCTCGGCCGTCGTCCCTGCCGGGACCGCGACCTTGGCCGCGACGACAACCTCTTCGGGCCCGATGTGCAGCGTGCGCTGGTGGATGACGCGGTCGATGCCGTCGACCGACTCGATCGCCTGCACGATCCGTCCGATGTGCTCGGGGGAGGCGGACTCCCCCAGCAGTAGCGACTTCATCTCGATGGCGAGGAAGATCGCGACCGCCACGAGGAGCAGACCGATCAGGCCGGTGCCGATGACGTCGAAGAGCGGGTTCCTGGTGAGCAGCATGAGCCCCACCCCGAGGAAGGCGAAGACGAGGCCGAACAGCGCGGCGAGGTCCTCCAACAGGATCACGGGCAGCTCGGGAGCCTTGGCCCCACGGACGAACTCGAGCCACTTGCGACGGCCGCGGACCTTGTTGGACTCCAGGATCGCGGTGCGGAAGGAGAACGACTCGAGGACGATCGCGACCGCCAGGACCACCACCGGCACCCACCACCACTGGGCGCTGCCGCCGTGCTCGTCGCTGAACGGGTCGAAGTCGTGCATGTCGTGGGTCTCGTGCCACTTGTGGTAGGCCTCGTAGAGCGCGAAGAGGCCACCGATGCTGAACAGCACGATCGAGACGATGAAGGCATAGACGTAGCGTTCGCGGCCGTAGCCGAAGGGGTGCTCGGGCGTCGCCGCCCGCTTGGCCCTGCGGCCACCGGCCAGCAGCAGCAGCTGGTTGCCGGAGTCGGCCAACGAGTGGATCGCCTCGGCCAGCATCGAGCTGAAGCCGGTCAGGAAGAACGCGACGAACTTCGTGATCGCGATCCCGAGGTTGGCCAGCAGTGCGGCAACGACGGCTTTGGTCCCACCCTCGGTCGACATGGCCGACAGCGTATCGGTGTGGGCGCTACCGTCAGCGACATGGGCACCGCCGAAGGAAACCTGACCTGGGAGCCGGCCGCGCGGCATACCGAGCTGTTGGCCGCGCCTGTGGTGCGGGCGATCGCCAGCACACCGTCCGCACGGGTCGCGCCGATCGACGCCGAGCTCGCCGACACGGCCGCCTTCTGCGAGGCCTACGGCGTGGCGATGGAGAGCTCGGCCAACTGCGTCGTGGTCGCCGGCAAGCGCGGCGGCGAGGTCCGGTATGCCGCGGTGATGGTGCTGGCCTCGATGCGCGCCGACATCAACGGCGCCGTGCGCCGGCACCTCGATGTCCGCAAGATCAGCTTCGCCCCCATGGACCAGGCGGTCGCGCTGACGGGGATGGAGTACGGCGGCATCACCCCGATCGGCCTCCCACAGGACTGGCCCGTGCTGGTCGACGAGGCGGTCGTCGCCGCGGGGGACGTCGTCATCGGCAGCGGGATCCGGGCCAGCAAGGTCCTGCTCCCGGCCACCGAGCTGGCTGCCCTGTCCTGCGCCGAGGTCCTCCGCCTGTCGCTCTGACAGGCGTTACTTGAACATGTTCAAGATCTTCTGCTACTGTCGGGCCCATCAACTTGAACACGTTCAAAGAACGTCCGTCATGAAGGAGCCCCGTGGACAACACCGTCATCGCCTACGTGCTGTACCTGGTCATCGCCATCCCGCTCACCATCTGGGTCGGCTCGACGCTGTCCCGCAACGGCCGCGTCTTCCTGGTCGACGTCTTCGACGGCAACGGTGAGCTCGCGGAGGCGGTCAACAAGCTGCTCGTGGTCGGCTTCTACCTGCTCAACCTCGGCGTCGTCGCGCTCTACCTGCGCGTCGGCGACACGATCGAGAGCGCCCGCTCCATCGTCGAGGTGCTCAGCGTCAAGATGGGCGTCGTGCTGCTGATGCTCGGCTTCGTGCACCTCACGAACGTCTACGTCTTCAACAGGATCCGCCGCCGTGGTCGCCTCGACGCCATGGCCACTCCCCCGGTCCCGCCCCAGGGCTGGACCCAGCCCTTCCCCGCCCCACAGGGCTGACGGTCGTGAGGACGGTCCGGATCGCGCTGGCGGGCGCCTCCCTGTGGAGCCTCGCGCTGGTCGTGGCGGCGCTCACCCTCCCCGCCTACTCCGGGGGTTCGGCCAGTACGGACGCGACCGGCACCGTCACCACCAGCTCGACCACGGCCACCCTCGTCCAGGTCAACGGGTGGTGGGGGCTGGTCGTGGCGAGCCTCCCGCTGGGCGCCTGCCTGGTCGTCGGGGCGTTGCTGCTCGGGCCCGGAGGTCGCGCGGCCAGGGTCGCCGCTGTGGTGGTCGTGGCCCTGCTCGGCGTGCTGACCGTCCTCAGCCTGCTCAGCATCGGCGTGTTCATCGCCCCCGTCACGGCCGGTCTGGGTGTGGCGGTCCTCCTCGCCCTCGGCGCCCCGAGCGAGCGCAGCTCGCACACCAACGGCACGGACCACGCCATCGGCAGCGGGACCGCCCCGTGAACCGGCTCGTCGTCCTCTACGACGGGGGGTGCCCGATGTGCTCGCGGTTCCGGTCGTGGCTCGTCGAGCAGCCGCACCTCGTGCCGGTCATCGCGGTGCCTGCCGGATCCACCGCCGCACGGGAGCTGCTCCCCCACCTGGACCACGACGCCACCCTCCGGGAGATCACGGTCGTGGCCACCACCGGGGCGGTGTGGACCGGCGCCAGCGCGTGGGTGACCTGCCTGTGGGCCACCGTCGAGCACCGCGACCTCGCCCTCCGCCTGTCCACCCCGCTCGGCCTCCCGGTCGCCAGGGCGATGGCGTATGCCGCGGCCGGGCTGCGCGGGTCCCTCACCACGACGCACGTGCCCGAGGCGCGCAGCCCCGGCGCGACCGGAGGGGGTGGCTACGCTGACGACTGTGACGGACTCTGCCAACCGGTCTGACCCTGCCAGCCGGTCCGACCGTGGCGAGCAGACACGCACGGCCATCGCTACGGCCGCCCAGGAGCTCTTCCTCGAGCGCGGCTACGACAAGACGACCATGAGGGCCGTCGCCGACCGGGCCGACGTGAGCATCGGCAACGCCTACTACTACTTCGCCTCCAAGGAGCACCTGGTCCAGGCCTTCTACGACCAGGTCCAGGTCGCCCACGCGGCCGCTGCGGACCAGGTCCTGGCCAGCAACGACAAGTTCGCCGACCGGCTGGGCGAGGTGCTGACCAGCTGGGTGGACGTGGCCGAGCCCTTCCACGGGTTCGCCGGCAAGTTCTTCAAGATCGCGGCCGAACCGACCAGCCCGCTGTCACCGTTCAGCAGCGAGTCACGCGGCGCGAGGGAGGCCAGCATCGACCTGTTCCGCCGCGTGGTGGACG
Organism: Pedococcus sp. P2_E5; assembly: GCF_056403895.1. Classification (NCBI taxonomy): domain Bacteria; kingdom Bacillati; phylum Actinomycetota; class Actinomycetes; order Micrococcales; family Intrasporangiaceae; genus Pedococcus; species Pedococcus sp. P2_E5. The sequence continues at coordinate 38,199 of NZ_JBFUEP010000031.1, read as the reverse complement.
GGTCAGACCTCAAGGTGCCGGCAGCCATCCGGGCGGAGCTGCCCGAGCTGCTGTGGCTGCTGCAGATGGGGGTCGTGCTGTTCTGGGTGCACGACTCGAGCACCGGCCAGAAGCGCACCCGCGCCCTCGTGCGCCAGGTCGTCCCCCTCGTCGACAAGCTCGTCCGGCTGAGCCGGCTGCCCGGCATGCGGGGCGTGGTCGGCGACGTCGTCGCCCTGATCCGCTCGGTGCGTCCCTGAGGCCACCGAGAAACCCTCGCAGGCCGCTCGGGTCAGCCGCCGGCCCGGCCTCGCAGGTCCGCCACGTGCGGCGAGACGGCAGGATCCAGCCCCAGGCCCAGGGCAAGGTAGGTGGCCGCGAAGTCCGTGGTGGCGATCTGACCCGCAAGACGGGTCAGCGGGTGCCCTGGCTGCGCCGTCACCTCGCTGACCCTCACCCCCACCTCACGAGCCGCCGAGGTCACGGCTTCGGCCAGCGCCCGCGCCTCGTCCGCTTCTCGGGTCATCGGGTCGGGCAGGACGTCGCGGAGCATCAGCAACGACAACCGTGGTGCAGCGGGGCCGTCGAGGAACGGATCGGTGAAGATGTCGTCCACCGCCCCGGAGCCCCGGCCACCCGGACGAGAGTCTGCTCCACCGGAGTAGGCGGCCGTGAACGGCCCGTCGAAGCAGGCGACCACCTGCGCCGCGTCGTCAGGGAGCTCGCCGGACGTCGCCGGCACGCGCGCGGTGCGGGCGAGCATCGACGTGGCACGTCCCGCAGCCACTCCGTTCAGGGGACCGTCGCCCAGGACCACGGGGACGCCTTCGGCGAGATCGGCGGCCAGCACCTTGGCCGGGTTGACGAACGACTCCGACGACGGACGGCAGGACTCCGCGACCTCGTCGAGGCGGTCGGCGGCCTCGGTCAGCACGCGGGCGTCGACGTCGACGATGCCCAGGTGGCCGGCGCCCAGCAGCACCGGGGCGAGCAGCGACCACAGGGCGGTGCGGGACGTCGTGCGACCGCGGCCGATGCCGATGTGGACGCCCCGCGCCTGGGCTGCGACGTCCGCGAGCGGTGAGTCGACGGCCCCGACCGTGAGCAGGGCAGCCCCTCGGCGAGCCGCCTCGGCCGCGAGCGCGAGAGGGCCGGGAGCGCGCCCGGACAGGGAGACGGCGATGACGAGGTCGAGCGGACCGACCCAGCCGGGCAGCGGCAGGTTGCGTCGCACGCTGACGGGGACGGGCGAGCCCGGCTCGGCCAGCAGCTCGAGCACGTCACAGACGACGGCAGACCCGCCGAGCGAGGCCACCAGGACCGACCGGGGCCGCTCGCCCCCGGCCACTCGCTGGATCCCGCCCTCGGCGGACAGCTCGATCGCCTCGCGCACCTGGGCACCGGCCGTGGCCAGCCCCCTCAGGGCCTGCCGGGAGTCGAGGGTGGCCAGCGTCTCGTCGCTGTCGATCCGCGACTCGTCGAAGAACTGTGCCATCGCGCGACCCCCGCCGTCCGTCAGACCGGCTTGCGGGCTTCGTCGACCAGCAGGACCGGCACACCGTCGTCGATGCGGTACTGCAGGGCGCAGGCCGTGCTGGTGCAGTGCAGCTCGGGCTTGCCCTCGACGGTGGCGTCGGTGAGCTCTGAACGGCACGCCGGGCACCTCAGGATCTCCCGCAGCCACGGCTCGATCCGGACGTCCTGCCCCTGTCCTTGCGACATCAGCGTTCTCCTCTCACCAGCGCGAGAACATCGTCCCGCACCTGGGTCATCGTGTCTTGGTCAGCCGCCTCGACATTGAGCCGAAGCAGGGGTTCGGTGTTGGACGCGCGCAGGTTCAGCCACCACATCGGGGCACCGCCGGTTCCCGCGTGGGTCGCCGTCAGCCCGTCGAGCTCGTCGAACTCGGCGCCACGCTCGGCAGCCCACTCACGCACGGTCGCGGTCGCGGCCACCGCGTCGGTGACCGTCGAGTTGATCTCGCCGGACGCGGCATACCGGCTGTAGGCCGCGGTGAGCCGGCTCAGTGGCTCACCCTGCTCACCGAGGGCGGCGAGGACGTGCATCGCCGCGAGCATGCCCGTGTCGGCGAACCAGAAGTCGCGGAAGTAGTAGTGCGCGCTGTGCTCGCCGCCGAAGACCGCGTCCTCGCGGGCCATCTCGGCCTTGATGAAGGAGTGGCCGACGCGGGTGCGCACCCCGCGAGCGCCCTGCTCGGCGATGATCTCGGGGACCGCGGCCGAGGAGATGACGTTGTAGACGACGGCGACGTCGGCCGCGGCGGCGCCCGCGGCGACCTGCTTGGCCACCTCACGCGTGGCCACCAGGGCGGTGACCGCGCTGGGGCTCACGGGTTCGCCTCGCTCGTCGATGACGAAGCAGCGGTCGGCGTCGCCGTCGAACGCCAGGCCGAGGTCGGCCCCGTGCTCGAGCACGGCGGCCTGGAGGTCACGCAGGTTCTCGGGTTCGAGCGGGTTGGCCTCGTGGTTGGGGAAGGTGCCGTCCAGCTCGAAGTAGAGGGGGACGACCTCGAGCGGCAGCTCGGGCAGCCCGGTCTCGGTGCCGAGGACGGCAGGCACCGTGTGGCCGCCCATGCCGTTGCCGGCATCGACGACGACACGCAGGGGACGACCACCGGAGAGGTCGACCAGGCCGCGCAGGAAGGCCGCGTAGTCACCCAGCAGCTCACGCTCGGCGACGTGTCCCGGGGTCGTGCCCGGGGGCCCGGCGCTGACGCCCGCGTCGAGCAGCTGCTGGGCCAGGGCGCTGACGTCGGCGAGACCCGAGTCCTGACCCACGGGGCGCGCTCCCGAGCGACACAGCTTGATGCCGTTGTACTGGGCCGGGTTGTGCGACGCGGTGAACATGGCGCCCGGGAGGTCGAGGGCGCCACTGGCGTAGTAGAGGCCGTCGGTGCTGCACAGCCCGATCAGGGTGGCGTCGAGGCCGTGGGCGGTGACCCCGGCGGCGAAGGCGCGGGACAGCTCGGGTGACGAGGGACGCATGTCGTGTCCGATGACGACACCTGGCGCCCCCTCCGGCCCGACCACGGTCAGGGCGAAGGCCGCGCCGAGGGCCCAGGCCACGTCGACGTTGAGCTGTTCGGGGACGAGGCCACGGACGTCATAGGCCTTGACGAAGTCGGAGAGGACAGGCTTGGGCACGCCCGAAACCCTAGCGGTGTCAGTTGTCGCGCAGGACGCGCAGGTGCCCGCGGCGACCCGTCTCGATCGCGCCGGAGGCGTCCTCGTCGGCCGGCTGGCGCCGCGTCTGCGCGGAGCCCTGCATCGGCCTGGGGGCCTCACCCAGCCGGGGCCGGCCTGCCTCGCGCACGGCGTTGGCCAGGGCCAGCAGGTCGTCGTGCGACGGCTCGGGCTCGACGTACTCGCCCGACAGCCGCACGATCTCCCAGCCCCGGGGGGCGGTCAGGCCCTCGGCGTGGATCGCGCACAGGTCGTAGGTGTGCGGTTCGGCATACGTCGCCAGTGGTCCGACCACCGCGGTCTGGTCGCCGTAGACGTAGGTGAGCGTCGCGATGGCGGGCTTCGAGCACGCGGTGCGGGAGCACCTCCTGGACAGACTCACGTCGCGGACTCTATGCCAGCAAGGCGAAGCCCCCGGTTCGGCACGCCGTAGGCTGGTCTGGTGACTTCGACCGGCCCGCAGGCAGGGGGCTCCCGGCCGGCGCGACGGGACCGTCGAGGCCGAGGCGTCCGGGGTCCCCTGGCGTGGCCCGCCGTCCCCGCGATGGCCACCCGCCGGCAGCAGTTCGACGACCTCGTCCTCGACAGTGCCGCCCGCCTGGAGACGCGGCTGGGCACCCGCTTCCAGGACGTCGAGTTCGCCGTCGAGGACGTCCCGCCGACCGACCCCGCCCCGTGGGAGCGTGAGGGGGCGCCGCTCGCGCGGGCCTTTCCCTCTCACGGCAGGACCCCCGCGCGGATCGTCATCTACCGCAGGCCGATCGAGGCCCGTGCCGACAACCAGCGCGAGCTCACGGCCATCGTCCAGGACGTGGTGGTGGAGCAGGTGGCGGCCTTGTTCAACCTGCCGCCGGGAGACCTCGACCCCCGCTACGACGACCGCTCCTGACCCCTGTCGAGGTCCTGAGGCGGCGTCGAGCTCCTGACCCTGCGCCGAGCTCCCGACCCTGCGTCGAGAGCTAGCGGGTGACCTCGCGCAGGCCCACGGTCGTGGTGCGCACCGCCGCGTCGTGCAGGGGGGTCGTCGTGATCAAGGTGCCCTGGGCGTCGGCCACCCACGCCACGACCCCGGCCCGCACCTGGCCCTTGCCGGACACGCGGTGCACCCACACCGAGGTCGCGCCGGTGAGGTCGACGGTCACGGCCGCGTCGACCCCGATCTCGGGACGCCGGGAGGTCTCCACGCCGGACGCGTCGACCGTGACGACCTCAACGCCGGCGGTGTCGCCGGATGACGTCAGCGACAGCAGCCGCGTGATGGGGGTGGTCGTGCCCGCGGGGTCGGCGAGCGGCATACCCGCGACGCCGGTGATGGCAGGCGTGGAGGACGTCCACGCGAAGTCTCCCGGCTTGCCCGGGGCAGCCCGGGTCACCACGGCTGCCGCCACGACGGGAACGTCCGCTCGCACCTGGAGGCCCACGGCGCCGGCCGGGAGCGCCGAGATGTCGATGTCGCGCACGGCGCCCCCGTCGATCCGGATCACTCCACCGGCGGGCAGCGCGCGTGGCCCCTGGGCGGTCAGCACCCGCGCCTGGACCACGGCCTCGTCGCCACCGGGTACCGCCACGCGCAACACGGACTGGCCATCCACGGCGACCGCCGGGATCACCTGGTCACGCGACGGTGCGGCAGTGGGCACCGAGTCGTCGGACCCACCCGCGCGGGTGCCGTCGAGCCACAGGTCGTTGACGACCGCACCGACCACACCACCGTCGGCGACGACGTGCACGACGGGGTTGGCCAGCTCGCTGTTGATCGAGTCCAGGAGGAAGGCCGTGCGTCCGTGCGCCGGCACGACGATGCCCTTGCCGTTCGGGGACGAGACCGCCCCCTTGGCGCCGTACAGGGTGACGTCGACGCTGACGGCGTTGCCGCCGGGGTTGGTGAGGAGGAGTCGCTCCTGGCGACCGGGGGCTCCCCCGCCGGCCATGATCCAGAACTCGGCACCCGGCGGCGCGCACGCCGCCCCGCCCAGCGACCGCTGGTCGCCCGAGGGCACCAGCCAGCTCTGAGCCGCGGCGACACCGGCGGCCATGGACTCGGTGCCCGAGACCAGCACACCTTCGGCCCCGGCCTGGTCGCCGACCACGGTGGCACCGCGGACGGTCGCGGCCGTGCCGAGCTGTCCGCGCGGCATCCGGCTGAGGCCGAGCCGACCGGGGGCGGTGGCCGGCGTGGCGCCTGTCAGGGCCCGGACCGGGGCCGCCGCCGCGGCAACCCGCACCCCGACGTCGAGGTCGTCGACGCCCTTGACGCCCTTGAGCTCTGGACCCGGGCACAACAGCGAGGAGCTGCGCACCGGGTTCGAGGCCGAGGTGGTGGCCGTGTCCACGACACCGGTCGACGCGACCGCGAAGGCTCCCTGGCTGTGCATGGCCCCGGCGACGATGCCGGCGCCTGCGGCAGCCACGAGCGAGGTGCGGACGAGGCCGCTCACGGAGAGGTTCACGGGCGCCTCCGCCTCGAGGAGCGGTTGCCGAACGGCACGGCGAGGAAGACGACCACCAGCAGCAGGAAGCCCTGGGCGTACCGCCAGATGGCGTTGGTCGGGAGAACGTCCACCGAGATCGTGGCCGGCCCGGCCGGCAGGGCGTATGCCGCGGCGTCGCCGTTGGGTGCGAGCACCTGGCCGTCGACGGTGACCCGCGCGTGCCGGACCCATGCGCCAGGCTCGGACAACACGAGCGAAGCGCCTTGCGGGACAACGGACTTGACTTCAAGCTGCGAGTGAGGACCCGAGACGGGGATGGCCTGTTCGGACGTGCGGGTCACCAACCGGGCGCGGGAGGGTGCGACTGCGTCGTCGCTCGCGCCCCCTCCTCCGGGCAGGACCCGCCAGAACATCACGCCATCGTGCTCGCCGAGCCGACTGAGCCCGGCCGTGGCGTCGAGGGAGCGGATCCGCGGGTCGGTGGGTTCGGCGCTCAGGCCGATGAACCCCACGGCCTGGTCCGCCAGGTCGGCTGCGGGGGTGAGCGCGCCGGGCGCGGCCCCCTGCTCGAACAGCGCACTCACCGAGGCGGCGAGCGCCGCCGCCGTGGGTCGGTCGCTGGTCAGTGGGGGCAGGGTGCGGGCGACATCCCCRACCTCGCGGCCGAGCAGCTCGTAGGTCAGGGCGTCGCCCTCTGGCCGCAGCAGCAGCATGCGGTTGCCGAGGCCACTCTCGGCCTGGTCGATGGCAACGGCCGGGCGCGGGTCCCGCCAGGCCTGCAGCTCGTCGCCGACGGTCCGGACGGTGAGCCATCCGGAGCTGAGCAGCACGGCACCGATCAGCGCGACGGCCACGGGCCAGCGAGCCAGCGCCTGCCACCCGCCGCGCGCCCGGCTCACGGCGAGGCCGTCGGCGCCCAGCAGGGCTGCGGCCACCAGTGCGAGGGCCAGGACGAGCAGTCCGACACCCGACCACGCGGTCACCGGCGCTCCGGCCTCGGGCAGTCCCTGCGGCACGACGCCGAGCTGGATCCGGGGTGCCGCGACGGCATAGGCGAGGCCCAGCAGGGCCACGACCCCGAGGACGCTCGCGGCGCGACCGCGCCGGCCCGCTCGCAGCAGGCCGAGGAGTCCGGCGAGGACCAACGGCGCCGACAGCAGCACGGGGTAGGACCCGGGGCCGCCGGGGTGGAGGAGCGCGATCTGCCAGGGCTGCGCCTGGGTCGTCCCCCAGACCGACAGACCAGGGCCGGTGAACAGGAGTGCAGGGCGCTCGACGAGCGCGGGCACCCAGGACCCCAGCAGCAGGGCCGGGCCGACCACGATGGCCAGGCCGCGCACCCGCGCCCAGCCGCGACCGACGACCGTGACGGCCAGGGCGGCAACCAGCACGAGGGCGAGCAGGGCCGGGGCGAAGGCTCCGAGGGCGGTGGCGGCGAGGACGGTGGCGGCGGTGACCGTCGCGCTCCCGCTCCGGCGACCGGCCAGCGCGACCCCCGCCGCCACCAGCGGGAGCAGGATCGCGGCGACGATGCCGCCCAACCGACCAGAGCCCACGGCCGTGGCCAGGACGGCCGTGGTCGACCAGGCCAGGGCGGCGACGGCGCGCGGCCACCGCGAGTGCGTGACGACCCGGGCGCCGAGGTATGCCGTGAGGGTCGCCATCGGCAGGGCGAAGGTGACCAGCAGGGTGGTCACGGCGCCGACCGGCGAGGCCGGTGGAGCCAGGAGAGGGAGGTGGGCCACCAGCCACGACAGACCCGACAGGATGACGAGGTGCGGTCCYTGCTCGCCGACCCCGCCGAGCCCCGCGCCGTGCCAGCCGTCGAACCAGGCGTGCCACAGGGTGTCCGCGCCGGCCCTGACCCCGAGGGTCTCGCCGCCGGTCAGGCCGTTGTCCAGCCGGTCGACGAAGCTGCCCCCGAGGCGACGGCTGGCCAGGGCTGCGACGACGGTCATGACCAGGGTTGCCAACAGGCCGGGGTTCCGCGCGGCGTGGGACGCCCACGTCGCACCCAGGGTGTTGAGGTCCTGTGCTTCGTCCGCGACCGGGCCGGACTCGAGGGCGTCCGCGCGGGCGGTGTCGACCTGCCCGGGCTCGAGCGCGACCTCGTCGTGGATGAGGTCGGTGGTGTGCCGCAGCACGGTGCGCGACGGGACGAACAGGCCCTGCAGGTCGCGCCGGCGGACGCGTCGGGTGCCGCGCGAGCGCCACCGCGCCCCGAGCACTCGCCCGGGAGTCAGCACCGCACCGATGTCGGAGAACTCCGCCCACGCGGCGCGGGGTCGCTTGGCCAGCAGCAGCGCGAGGGCGGCAACGGTGCTCGACAGGACGATCCAGGCCGCGAGCAGCGGCAGCGCCCACCAGGCACACCTGGCGAGGGCCACGCGCCTGGCCTGGCGTCGCATCCGCGGGGCAGAGTCGCCGAGGACGGCGTCGTCCGGCTCCGCCCCGGCACCGGTGCGCAGGGTCGCGCGGGGCACGACGACGACGCGGCGGCCGGACTGCTGGGCACGCCAGGAGAAGTCCACGTCGGCGCCGAAGTCCCCGAAGGCGCGTTCTGGACCACCGAGCTCGTCGAGCATCCCGCGCTCGACGAGCATGCCGGTCGCCGGGACGGCCAGGACGTCGGTGCGGCGGTCGTACTGACCCTGGTCAGGCTCACCCGGGGCCGGCGAGGGGATCACCCGGCCACTGCGGGTCAGCTGCACGCCGACCGATCGCAGCGCGCCCGGACGCGTCCAGTCGAGCAGCTTGGGGCCGGCGGCACCGACCGACGGGCTGCGTCGCACGGCGTCGAGCAGGCGCGCCAGCGTCATGGGGGCGGCGGCGCTGTCGGAGGTGAGCACCCAGACGTGGCTGACTCCGGGCGCGGGGGCGCGCTCTGCCGTCGCGGCCTGCTCGGCCTGGTCGGCATGGTCGGCCTGGTCGGCCTGGTCGGTCTGTGCGAGGGCCGACCGCACGGCATACGCGAGGGAGGCTGCGCCGGGGACGGTGACGAAGGTGATCGAGTCGATGGCTTCGGCCACACCTCGGTGGGCCCGCACCGTCTCGACGGCGTTGCCGTCGCGCTCGTCCCTGCCGGGGTCCACGACCACCAGGCGTTCGGGGCTGCGCGTCTGGCGCGCGAGGGAGTCGAGGGTCTCCCGGAGCGCCGAGGTCGGCCCACGGAGGACGAGAACCGCCGTCACTGCCGCGACCGACGCAGGCGATCCTGCGGGGTCTGTCAGGTCATGGGGCGGGGCAAGCGTCATGTGCTGGTCACGGAGTCGCCACGCGGGCGACTAGACCGCACGCTTCTTGAGCTTGCGGCGCTCGCGCTCGGACAGCCCACCCCAGATGCCGAACCGCTCGTCGTGGGCGAGGGCGTACTCCAGGCACTCGGCCCGCACCTCGCAGCCGACGCAGACCTTCTTGGCCTCACGCGTCGACCCGCCCTTCTCAGGGAAGAACGCCTCGGGATCGGTCTGGGCACAGAGCGAGCGCTCCTGCCACGACATCTCCACCTCTTCGCCACCTTCGAAGGTGACCAACTGAAGTTCCTGCACGGCTTCCTCCTCGACCCGGTTCGCCGCTGCGTGTGACCTTGCTTGGTCACAACAATGGAATTACACGCGTGTCATACGTGGTTCGTCAAGCGGAAGTCTGATATTTGCCCGATCGGATGAACCTTGATAACGCCGCTTCACAGGACGCTAGAGGTGCGCTAGAAGGCTCGGTGTCCCGCCAGCGCCCCTGACTGCGCCTCGACCGCGCCCCGACCGCACCCCGACGGCGCCCCCGGTGCCGGGCCGTCGGACGGGCTGCAAGACTGCGGAGCATGAGGATCACGGCACTGGCCGGCGGCGTCGGAGGTGCCCGCTTCCTGCGCGGCCTCCGCGCCCACCTGGACCGCTCCCCCGACCTCTCGGGCACGGAGCTGACCATCATCGGCAACACCGGTGACGACATCAGCCTGTTCGGGCTGCGGGTCTGTCCCGACCTCGACACGCTGCTCTACACCCTCGGCGGCGGCATCCACGAGGGCCAGGGCTGGGGCCGGGCCGACGAGAGCCACCGGGTCCAGGGTGAGCTCGCGGCCTACGGTGCCGTGCCGCAGTGGTTCGCCCTCGGCGACCTCGACTTCGGGACCCACATCATCCGTTCCCAGTGGCTCGGCCAGGGGGTGTCGCTCACCGAGGTGACCGCGCGGCTGGCGGCGCGCTGGGGCCTGCCCGACCAGCGGATCACCCTGCTGCCCATGAGCGACTCGCCCGTGGAGACGCACGTCGTCGTCGAGGACGAGGAGGGTCAGCGCGCGATCCACTTCCAGGAGTGGTGGGTTCGCCACCAGGCCTCGATCCCGGCCCAGCGGTTCCAGGCGGTGGGCATGGACCGTGCGACTGCGGCGCCGGGGGTCCTCGACGCCATCCGGACCGCGGACGTGGTGCTCCTCCCTCCCAGCAACCCCGTGGTCTCGATCGGCATCATCCTCGGCGTGCCCGGTGTGCGAGATGCGTTGCGGGGCAGCGCAGCTCCCGTCGTCGGCGTCTCACCGCTCATCGGAGGTATGCCGGTTCGCGGCCACGCGGACGCGTGCCTCCGGGCCATCGGGGTGGAGTGCACGGCCGCGGCCGTGGCCGGGCTGTACGAGGACTTCCTCGACGGGTGGCTGGTGTCAGCCGAGGACGAGGCGTCCGTGCGACTGCCCCGAGCCACGGTGCGCAGTCGGCCGCTGCTCATGTCCGACGCCGATGCGGCGGCCGACATCGCCGGCGCCGCACTGGAGCTCGCGCTCGAGCTCAAGGACGCCTGACCGTGTCGGTCTCGCTCTTCCCCCTGACGGGGATGCCGGAGGTGGCGGCGGGCGACGTCCTGGTCACCCTCCTGCTCGACGCGGCGGCCTCGGTGGACGTCTCGCTGGTGGACGGCGACGTCCTGGTCGTCTCGAGCAAGATCGTCTCCAAGTCCCTTGGCCTGTGGGCGGATTCGGCTGACAGGAGTGCCGCCGTGGTGAGCCAGACGGTCAGGGTGGTCGCCGAGCGCAGGTCCGACGACCGGATCACCCGCATCGTGCAGTCGACGGCGGGTCCGATCATGGCCGCGGCGGGAGTGGACACCTCCAACACGGGGAGTCGCGACGACGTGCTGCTCCTCCCGGCCGACCCCGACGCGGAGGCCGAGCACCTGCGGGTGGCCCTGCTCGCGGCGACCGGGCTGCGGCGCCTGGGTGTGGTCCTGAGTGACACGGCCGGACGGCCCTGGCGCTTCGGGCAGACGGACTTCGCCCTCGGGGCCGCCGGAGTGGCGGTCGTCGACGACCTGAGGGGGGCGGTGGACGCCGACGGCAAACCGCTCGCGGTCACGGCCAGGGCGGTCGGCGACGAGCTGGCCGCCGCGGCCGACCTCGTGAAGGGCAAGGCGGACGCGATCCCCGCCGCCGTCGTGCGCGGCACCGACCTGGCCATCGACGGACCTGGGGCAGGAGCGCGGGCGCTGGTCCGGGTCGGCCGCGAGGACTGGTTCGACCTCGGACGCGCCGAGTCCATCCGGGCTGCCCTGGGTACGGCCCCTGGCAGCCCCGAGGCGATCGAGGACGGCATCGCGGCGACCGGCCCCGAGGACGTGGCGTCCCGACTGCGCCGGGCGGTGGCCGTCGCACTGCGCGGAGCCCCCGAGGCCGGCGTGGACGTCGGTGGTGAGGTGGTCCACGTGAGTGCGCCCACGGCATACCAGCTCGGGGTGGCGGTGAGCCGCCTGCAGGTCGCCCTCTGGGGCGAGGGGCTGGCCATCGAGGTGCCCGACGAGGTGAGCGGGCTGGACGTGCGGCTCGAGGTGCACGAGGGGCACCCCCGCTGACCGCACTACGACCTGGTGCCGGCTGGGCTCAGCGGCGGGTGGGCAGGTGGGTGCGCGGCGCCATTCGCGGACCGCGTCGTGGCCGGCCGGCTCCGGACAGCTCGAGGAGGTGCTGCACCCGGTAGCGGTGGCCACGGTAGGGCTCGAGCAGCTCGGCCAGCACGTCGTCGTCCCGCACCTCGCCCAGCAGCGCCCACGTGAGGTCCTTGGCCACGTGGTAGTCGCCGAAGCTCACGGCGTCGGGATCGCCGAGGGCGCGCTGGGCCACCTCGGCGGCCGTCCACACCCCCACCCCGGGCACCGAGCGCAGCCGTCGGCGGGCCTCGACGAGCGGCAGTGAAGCACCCTCCTCCAACCGACCGGCCACCCGGGCCGCCCGCATGACCGTCCCGGACCGGGCGCCGTCCACGGAGGCGGCCAGCCACTCCCACGAGGGGATGCCTGCCCACTCCTGGGCCGTCGGCGCCACCCAGAGCCGCCGCTGCTCCCCCGGCCCCGGAGCGCGGGAGCCGAACCGGTGGACGAGCCTGCGGTAGCCACCGAACGCCTCCTGCCCGGTGACCTTCTGCTCGATCGCCGCCGGCACCAACGCGTGCATCACGAGCCCTGACCGCGGCACGTGCCAGGCGGCATACCTCTTCCACGCACTGGCCACCTGAGGGTGGTGCGCCACGAAGTCGCTGTCGTCGTCACCCTCACCGAGGAGGGCAGGCACCTGGTCGAGGGCCCACTGCGCGCCATCGCCCCATGCGGTCGCGACCACCTCAGCGACCTCGCTGCGCTGCACCAGCCGCAGCGTCGCCGGCCCCGACGGCGTGGGGAGGCCGAGCCACCAGCCGTCCCCGCGGTCGGACTGGAACGTCGGATCCGCGCCCCCACGACGGAATGCCGAGACGATCAGGCCGACCGACGTCGGGCGTCCGGGCTGCCAGACACGGGTCGTCTCGGCCGTCGGGGACATGCCGCCAGTGTTGCGCGTAGGGGTGACACAGTCCGCAGGCGGGCCACGTAGACTCTGCGCGTCCCGACCCCGAACCACCCGAGGAACCCGTGGCAAACAAGCGCGTGAGCCAGGACCGCAAGGCCCGACTGGCCGAGATCCAGAACCAGCAGAAGGCGAAGGAACGCAAGGTCGTCGCCGGCATCGTCGTCGGCTGCCTGGTGCTGCTCGCGGGTCTCACGGGGGTCGTCCTCTACGCGATCAACGACGCCAAGGCCAAGCAGCTGCCCAACCTGGGTGTCTCCGTGGCAGCTGCCAAGTGCGCACCGGTCACGACCGACGCCGCGACCGGGTCGGGCGAGCACGTCGGGCCCGGCACCCAGAAGCCCGACCAGACCTCGGTGACGTACTCCACCGTCCCCCCGAGCAACGGCCCCCACTTCGTCAGCCCCGACGTCAGCGGCCGCGACTTCTACACCGCGACCGACCGCCCCGTCCTCGAGACCCTCGTCCACAACCTCGAGCACGGCTACACGATCCTCTGGTACGACGCCGCCAAGGTGAAGGACACCACGCTCCTCAAGGACATCGCGGACCAGGCCAACAAGCTCCCCGAGGCCAGTGGCAAGTTCAAGGTCGTCGAGTGGGATGCCAGCCGCGGGGCCTTCCCGGCCGACAAGCCGTACGCCCTCGCCCACTGGGCCAAGGACGCCGGTCACCGCCAGCTGTGCGGCGACGTCTCCGGTCAGGTCATCGTCGACTTCGTCAAGAAGTACCCCAAGACCGACACCCAGGAGCCCGGCGCAGCCTGACGGGGCGGCATACCTGTGTCTCGGGCTCAGAGGTGGACGGGGCTGACACGCAGCGCGGGGCCGGAGGGGGAGGCGTCCTTGAAGGCAGCCCAGATGTACGTCGGGGCCATCGGCGCGGCCCTCTCCAGCACGGGGGCGGGCACGCGCGACACCCACTGCGGGATCTGGTCGGTGCCGGCGAACGCCTTGCTGTCCGCGAGCACCGGCAGGGTGTAGTCCCAGACGTCGAAGGCGCCGAACAGCCTGCGCAGCCCGGCTCGGGAGTAGTAGTGCTCGTAGTAGTGCTCGCCTCGTCCGGTGAGCCGCATGTAGCGGTCGGCCGCTCGCTGGGGCAGCCAGGACAGGAACGGCAGCCGGTAGTGCGGCTCCACCACCTGGTGGCGGTGTCCGACGCCGAGGTAGAGGACGCCGGTGGGGCTGAGCACCCGGTGGATGTCGGCGACGACGGCTTCGGGGTCGACCACGTGCTCGTAGATGTGGTTGAACACCACCACGTCCATCGAGCCGTCCTCGAAGGGCAGGGCCTCACCGCGGGCGAGGCTGAACTCGACCCGCTCGCCGAAGCGCTCCCGAGCGGCCACGAGTCCGGGCTCGTCGATGTCGACGCCGGTCGTGTGCGCGCCCGCCAGGGCGAGCTCGTCGGCGATGAAGCCGGCCGAGCAGCCGACGTCGAGGGCGCGCAGACCGGCCAGGTCCTCGCGGCCCAGGGCGTGCCGGACGACGGCCAGGATCTTCAGGGCCTTCTGCCGCCGCTTGCGCTCGTCGAGCATCGCGTCCATGAGCTCGGAGTAGGCGAGCTGCTCCTCGCGTCCGACGGGCTCGCCACTCATGGTCGGGCCTGCCTCGGGTCGGGCGTCTGCTCCCCTGGCGCACCCTCGCCGGCTGCGTCACCGACGGGGTCGACGACGATGTGGTCGTGCTCGCGTTCCTGCGGCGAGGTGAGCAGGTGGTGCGACCGCGCGTAGGCCCAGCCGAGGAGCGCGAAGAGGACGTCGGCCGCCACGGTGAGGAACCGCGAGATCACGACCACCGCCGTCGCCGCGGACGTCGAGGTGACCGGCCCGAGGATGAGCACCAGCACCCCCTCGCGGACGCCCACTCCCGCGGGCAGGACCACGCTGAACATCGCCAGCGACGACGCGAGCGCGAAGCCGGACAGGGTCGCGAGGAGCAGCTCGCCGCTGTCGTAGTCCGTGCTCGTGGCCCGGGCCAGGACGAGGACGTGCAGACCGGAACACAACCACGCGCCGATGAACAGCAGCGTCGCGGACAGCACGGCACGGCCCGAGAGCTCTCGCTCCAGGGGCTCGCGACGCAGGACCCTCAGGACGGTCGCGATGGCCCAGTTGAGCAGCCGCGGCCAGAGCACCACGGCCAGGAGCGGCATGGCGAGCAGCACCATCCAGCCCGCCGCCGCCGACGAGTCGTCGCGGGTGATGAGCAGGGGCAGTGCCGGGACCCCGACGATCAGCCCGCAGATCGCGGCGATCGCGACCGTCACGAACGCCACCACGGCCGAGCGGCGGCGGGGGATGTGCAGCCTCGCCCCGATCTCGGCCTGCGCGACGATGCTCCACACGGCGCCGGGCACGTACTTGCCGAGCTGGCCGACGAAGAAGACTCCACCGGCAGGCGCGACGTGCAGCCGCGACCCGAGGTCGGCCATCAGGATGCGCCACCCGAGCACCGTGAACAGCGGTGGCAGGCAGACCAGCACGGCCGCAAGCGCGAACGACCCGGCGTCGATCCGGTCGATGTCGGCCGACACGTCACGCCAGTTGCGCGCCACGGCGATGGACACCGCCGCAACCACGAGCAGTGCCAACAGGATTCGCAGCAGGGTGAAGACGCGGGATCGGGTCATCGTGGGCTCTCCGTCATCTCAGCCTCTCCGCAGGGTCAGCATGTCAGCGTCGCCGCAAAGTCAGACGGAGCAGCCCGTATGCCGCGTCGGTGCGGGTGGAGGTGTCCGAGGCCATCCGTATCCGCCCCGCGATGTCGCCGTCGAGGTCGCCGACCAGGACGAAGCCGAAGTCGTGCGAGCGGGCCAGGACCGCGCGGACGTCGGCGGGGCCGAGTGCACCCTCGGCTCCGGAGTGGCCGATGGGCAGGGTCACGCAGAGCAGCCCACCGGACTTCAGCGCCCAGGACGCCTGGCTCATCGCCTCGTCGATGTCGTCGGCGTCGCAGCCGCCCGGGTGCAGCCGCACGATGACGTCGAGCGACGCGGTGTCGACGTCGAGGACCTCGACCGACGACCGACGGCCGGTGAGCTCGAGCTCGACCGGCACGAACCCGATGGCGCGGGCCCACTTGGACAGCGGGGAGCGGCTGCCCGACTCGTCGACGATGACGGCGCTGCGGCGGCCGTCGTCGCGGACCCGGACGATGGCGGCGAGCGCGCCGAGGGCTGCCCAGGCCGCGATCGCGTCGCTGCACCGAGGCAGTCCCAGGCTGCGGGCGAAGGCTTTCGCCTCGTCGGCGTCGTGGCCGTCGGCGAGGATGTCGGACGCGTGGATCCATTCAGGCAGGTCACCGCGGCTGAGCTCCACCTCGGGCCGCGAGGCGGCGATCACGGTCCGTGCCGCGCTCGACGCCCGGTGCCTCAGGTGGCCGACGACAGCAGCCGCCCCGGTGGCCGCTGGCTCGGCCCCGGGGTCGCCGTCCGGCTCGTCAGCCTCGGCGGCGGGCTCGACGGCGGCGAGGGCCTCGATCGTCCCGACGTACCGCGCCCACGGTCCGGAGAGGTCGGGGGGACGGACCTGGGCGCGCAACCGGTCCGTGCAGCCGGGCTCCGCCAGGCGCTGCAGGGCCTCGACGAGCGCCTGCTTGTCCCCGGGCGGCACGAGCAGCCCGTCGACACCGTCTCGCACCTGGCCGCCGAACGTGCCGACGTCGGACGCCAGGACCGGCAGTCCGTGGTGCTGGCCGAGCAGGGCGTTCTGCGAGGCCGTGGCGCTGCGGTAGGTCAGGGCCAGGACGTCGTGGCTCGCGAGCAGCGGCGCCAACCGGTCGGCCGGCACATAGCCGCCGTGGACCTCGACCCGGTCGCGCAGCCGTGGGTCCTGGGCCAGCTCCTTGACGCGCTCGCCGCTGGCTCCCCACATCTCGCCGGCCACGGTCAGGGTCGGGCCGGGCACCTCCGCGAGCGCCTCCATGAGCAGGTCGACACCCTTGTAGTCCCGCACGATCCCCAGTGCCAACAGGCGCGGCGGGCCGTCGTGGGCCACGCGCTCCACCGGTGCGCCGCCGGGCAGGTGAGGGGGAAGGTCGGTGACCGAGACCCGGGGGGCGCCGAGCTCGTACGCGATCCGGGCCTGCGAGTCGCTGTGCACGAGAACCGAGTCCACGCGTTCGAAGAAGCGTTGCATCAGCTCGCGGTCGCCCAGGTGCGTCTCGTGCGGCAGGACGTTGTGGGCGATCACGACCGTGCGGGGGCCCGCGTGCGCCACGCCCCGCTGGGCGTTGCGCCGACCGACGCCCGCCGCTCGGAGCAGTGCCAGGTGGGCGGGGACGACGGCCGGGATGACGTGCACGACGACCACGACGTCGAAGGCGCGCAGCCGGCGACCGGTGCGCACCCACGTGTCCGGCCGGGCCCAGCTCAGCGCGCGGACCGTGCGGGGAAAGGGCTCGACGTCCGGGGCGCCGCCCGGGACGGCCTGCTCACCGGGATAGAGCTTGGAAGGGTAGAGGTGCGACCAGGACACCAGCGTGACGTCGTGACCGGCCTCTGCCAGCTCGTGCGCCAGGCTCGTCGTGTGGGACGCGACCCCGCCCTTGTAGGGGTGGGTGGGCCCGACGACCGCGACCCTGAGCGCGGCACTGGGGGTCACCGGACACGCCCCAGAAGGCGCCCCGGCAGCTGCACCGGCCACGCGGCATACCGGACCGTGGTCACACGCCCGTCCGGGAACGCACGACAAGGTCTGACAGCAACGCCAGCGAGCCGATCATGATGCCGCTGACGATGAGCAGCACGGTGCTCGCCGGGAAGTAGAACGGGTGCCGCACCATGTCCACGATGCCCTTGAGCAGACCGATGACGATGAGCCACAGGGCCGGCGGCATGAGCACCTTGAGCGGGTCGAAGTACATGACCATGCGCAGGACCTGGAGGATGTAGCGGTAGGCGTCGCGGACGAAGTGGAACTTGCTGACGCCCGCGCGCTTGGCATAGCTCGTGGGCACGTACTTGATGTCGTGCTGGTTGCTCAGGAACGCCAGCGTGATCGTCGTGACGCAGCTGAATCCCGGTGGTAGCAAACGAAGATAGGGCAGCGAGACCTCGCGCCGGAACGCCCGCAGCCCGCTGTTGAGGTCGGGGATCGTCTGGTTGGTGAGCTTCTCGGCGATCTTGCGGATCAGCCACTTCGCCGGGACGCGGGCCCACTTGTGGGTGCCCTCCTCGGTGGTTCGTGCGCCGACGACCTGGTCGTAGGAGTCGTCGTCGCGCAGGATCCGGACCAGCTCGGGGATGCGCTCGTTCTCGTAGGTCATGTCGGCATCGGTCCACACGACGATCTCGCCGTGGGCCTGCTGGGTGCCGATCCGGCGGGCGGTGCCGCTGCCGCCGTTGCGGCGGAACGGCATCACGCGGAGGTTGGCGTAGTCGCGACCGGCCTGCTGGAGCACCTCGAGGGTGTCGTCGGTGGAGGCGTCGTCGATGCAGAGCACCTCGTAGGTGAACTCGCTGGCGTTCATCGCCTCGGTGATCCGGTCGATCTCCTTGAGGACGTGCGCAGCCTCGTTGAAGCACGGCAGGACGATGGTGACGTACGGCTTGCCGTGGCCGGGTTCGCCGGGTCGGGCAGCGGGTGCCGGCTCACGTGCCGGCAGGTATGCCGCGTCAGCCGGGTGCACGGGCGCCTCACCGACGGGGGTGGTTGGGGCTGCCTGCTGACCGGTGCTGATCTTCTCCGTCGCGGGCGCGCTCACCTGCGGGGGCGCGACGGGAACGCGCTCCGTGGCGCTGTGGCTCGGCTCGGCGTCGAGGGGAAAGCGCTCGGTGACGGGGCTGCCCGCCTGCTGGGGGTCGGTGGGAATGCGCTCCGTGGCGGGGGCGGCTGGACCGGTGCTGGGGTGCTCATTCATCTCGCGAGGAGCCTACCCGCCGGGAACCTCCCCCGTGCTCACCCTCGGTGTTCCCCCTGCGGCGTTGCGACTGTCCGCGACTCTGAAGGATCGTGCGGGGCTGGGCCCGGAGGATCCTTCAGGGTCGCGGGGTCCCAGTGGCGGACCGGCTGCCCACCGGCCGCCGCGGTGTGGAACGGTGGGACCCGTGGACACCCAACAGGTGCTTGACCTCATGAAGACCGTCGCAGCCGAGGTCATCACGCCGCGGTTCCGGGCGCTGGCCGACGGCGAGGTGATGGAGAAGAACCCCGGTGACCTGGTCACGATCGCCGACCACGAGTCCGAGGCGATCCTCACCCGGGAGCTGTCGGGGGCATTCCCCGGCGCGTTCGTCCTCGGCGAGGAGCTCACGTCCGCCGACCCCACGACCCTCGACCGCTACGTCGAGGCGGAACACGCCTTCACGGTCGACCCGGTCGACGGCACCAAGAACTTCGTCCACGGCTCCCCCGACCACGCCGTCATGGTCAGCGAGGTCCTGCGTGGAGAGACGGTGCGGGCCTGGATCTGGCAACCCGAGCACGAGGTCGCGTGGGTCGCCGAGAAGGGCGCCGGCGTCTACCGCAACGGCGAGCGTGTCACCCGCGAGCCGGTGGAGGACGACGTCCCCCCGCACGGCGTCACGTCGATCTGGCCCCTGCGCGGTCACTCGCTCGGGAAGCTGCCCGCACTGGTCGGCTCATGGGTCTGCTGCGGCGTCGACTACCCGCGGCTGATGGAGGGGGCGACCGACTACATCCTCTACGCCCGCAACAGTCCGTGGGACCACGCGCCTGGTTCGCTGATGGTCACCGAGGCCGGCGGTTTCGTCGGCCACACTGACGGAACGCCTTACGCACCAACGGTTCTCACGCCGGGGATCATCGCGGCCGCCGACCACGGGACGTATGCCGCCGTGCGTCGCCATGCCGCCGACGCCTTCGCCAGGCGCTGACCCGCTTCCGGCGCGTTCGCAGACCACAGTCCCCGGCCCTAGTCTGACGCGGTGGACTTCCCGCACCAGCTGGTATGCCGCGTGGGCGCCCTGAGGGGCGACCCGGCCGCTCTCGGTGGTGCCGTGACCGTTGCCCTGTGTGGGCACTGGGAGCACGAGCCGCCATGCCGCTGGCCCCACCACACGTCGAGCGACCCGGACCCGGCGACGGCCGGCTCGTGGCTCGTGACGGTGCGGTTCGATGCCCCGGAACAGGACGAGGACGGTGTCCGGCGACGGATCCGCGATGCGCTGGCGACCGGCGCCCTCACCGGCCCCGACGGGACCGTCACCACCTGGGCACTGACCGGCTGACCCAGCCGAGCCTCGACGACTCAGCCGAGGCGGCCGAGCCAGACCTGGATGGGCAGCTCCACCAGCGAGTCCGGGCGTTGTTCGAGCAGCCGGGCGTCCTCCTCGACCCGCGCGTCGACCCCGACCACCGCGGAGGTCAGCCCCAGCCGGCTGAGCGCCTCGGTCGAGTCGGCTGCCACCAGGACCAGACGTCCTCCGCGGGCGTCCACCGCGCGACGCACCCGGTCGACGGCGGCGGCCAGGCGGACCGGGTCGTTGCGCAGCGCCGACGTGGTCGACAGGGCCCCCACCCCGCAGTAGCCGCGCAGCACCTGCGGCCACTCGTTCGCTGCCCGCGAGTCGACCATGAGGGCGACGTCACCGGGTCGCAGGGCCGCGCACACGTGGTCGACGGCCGCCCACTCCCCTTGTTCCACGCGCTCGTCCACGTGCGGCCAGGTCGCCAGGCCGGTCGGGACGAGCAGGGCCACGGACACGGCACAGCTCACGGCGACGTTCACGGCATACGGGAGCCGGCGGGTGGACCAGCGGGAGACCACCGCCGCACAGGCGACGGTGAGCAGGACGACCGTGGGCAGGGCGATCAGGAGGCGCCGGGCCGCCCACGGGTGGTCGGGGGTGATGCCGGGCCGGTAGAGGGTGAGCAGGGTGGAGCCGATCCCCACGACGGCCGGGCCGGTCCACCCCGGCAGCTCTCGGCCGTCCACCCAGGCCAACGCGGCGCGGTGCGCGAGAACTCCTGTCGCCAGCAGGGCCAGCCCGAGCGCAACGGGACCGAGCCACCACGACAGCCACACGACGGACTGCTCGGCGTAGGTCCGGCCACCGTCGACCGCCAGGCCCTGACGCGCCTGCAGGCCCGCGACGACGCGCGCCCCCGGGTCTGCGGCGGACTGGCGCACGACCTGCCACCACGGGCGGCTGGCCAGCACCAGTCCGACCAGCACGAAGCCGGCCGCCAGCACGCGCGGCAGCCAGGCCTGGACCAGAGCGGGCATGGTCCGGCCCCGCCGCGCACCGAACAGCAGGAGCGCCCCGAGGACGCACACCGCCGCGCCGAGGGCGACCAGTGGCAGGAGCGACCCGGCAATGCTGCCGAGGTACTCGCTCGACGTCAGCCAGGTGAGCGCGAGGGCGACGGCGGCGGAGACGGCTGTGGCCACGCCGAGCACCCGGGCGTGGGCCTGCCGCTGCAGCGCCGCCAGGACGACGACCGGCACGACCAGGACCACCTCGCGCAGGGCATCGACCCGGATGAGGACCGCCCCGCCCATGAGGACGCCGGCGAGGAGGGCAGTGCGGCGTGCGACGACGATGTCAGGGACCGCTGCGCTCCGAGCGGCCAGGACCATCGTCAAGAGCCCGGCCGCCAGCACGGGAAGGGCCACCGGTTCGGAGTAGGTCGCGCGGGCGACGTGGACCAGGGGGAACAGCAGAGCGGTGCCCAGTGCCGCGAGCGGCCCCCACCGGGGGCCGACGACCGTCGAGGCCAGCAGGCCGACGCCCAGCACCGTGAGGCCGAACAGGATGGCCGGCGCCCAGGCCGTCGCAGCGGGCCCTCCGACCCACCAGGCGACGGAGTACCAGGCGGAGGCGCCGATGGGGAACTGTGGCTGGATGCTGGGGTCCTGGGCGGTCCCTGTCGCGTAGAACGCCGGACTCGCCAGGGTGATGCCGTCGATGGCCAGCACGTCGGCCGCCCCGACGGACTCTGGCGGGATGACGATGGGTCGCGCGTGCCCGGACGCCAGCTGGACGGCCGACTGGAGGTAGGAGCCGGAGTCGCGCCTGGGCAGCACCTGCTCCGAATGCGTGACACCGGCCCAGACCACGGCGGCCAGCGACATCACCACCAGCAGGGTGGCCGACCACACCGGGAGCGGGCGCACCGGCACGAGCGACGTGGCGAGCCCCGCCACCACCGCCAGCACCAGCAGGACGGGGATGGCGACCAGCGGCGACCACAGTCCGCCGAGCGCGAGCAGGGCCGCGGCGACGGACCCGAGCACCAGCCACAGTCCCGACCAGACGACGGTGCGCGTGATGAACCAGCCGCCCCACGCCTCGCCCCGGAGCAGCGGGAGGTCGCCGGGGTCTGGGGCATACGGGTAGCTGCGGGACTCGCGGCTGCTCACAGTCGGCAACGCTACTGCTCCGCCGTCAGCTGGCGGTGCACCGGTGCGCGCCGTCGGTGCGCGCCATCGCCGCGCGCCCCTGCGATGGTCGAGGCGGTCGACGATGCGGGTCCAGCACGGGTCTCGCGATAACCTCACGGCCATGCCTGCTGCCGACAGCGCCGAGGACGACGCCACCCCCCGCACCGTGATCACCTTCGGGACCTTCGACGTGCTGCACGTCGGGCACATCCGGATCCTCAAACGGGCTGCCTCGCTCGGCAACCGGCTGGTCGTGGGCGTCTCGGCGGACGCGCTCAACGAGGCCAAGAAGGGTCGCGCGCCGGTCTTCTCCCAGGACGAGCGGGTCGAGATCATCAGCAGCCTGAAGTTCGTCGACGAGGTCTTCATCGAGGAGAGTCTCGAGCTGAAGCGCGACTACATCATCGAGCACCGGGCCGACGTCCTCGCGATGGGTGACGACTGGAAGGGACGCTTCGACTTCGTCTCGGACCTGTGCGAGGTCGTCTACTTCCCCCGCACCCCTTCGGTGTCCACGACCGAGCTCATCGAGCACATCGCCAACACGGCCTGATGCCGGCCACACCCGCGGAGGTCCTCGCGGCGATGCTGGGCTCCGACCCGGCCGGCCCGCGGGTCACCTTCTACGACGACACCCCCGGACCCACCCAGGGCGAGCGCATCGAGCTGAGCGCCAAGGTGCTCGCGAACTGGGTGAACAAGGCAGCCAACGCGTTGCAGGAGGAGTGGGACATCGCTCCCGCCAGGCGGGTGCGGCTGGCCCTTCCGCCACACTGGCGCTCCCTCTACTGGGCGCTCGCCGTCTGGTCCGTGGGTGCCACGGTCGTCCTCGACGACGACGTATCCGACGAGGCGTGCGACCTCGTGGTGACCGACGACGCCACGGTGGCCGCGGCCAGCACCGGCCCGACCGTCCTCGTCACCCTCGCCGCCCTCGCGCGCGGCGCGAGCAACCCCGTCCCCCTCGGCGCCATGGACGAGGCCCGCGAGCTGTCCACGTATGCCGACCAGTTCAGCCCGTGGGAGGAGCCGGACCCCGGCGACGCCGCCTTGAGCGACAAAGGCACGGACACGGCATACGGGGACGTGGTGCCGGAACGGAGCTGGGCGCGCGGCGTCCGCATCCACACGTCCACCGACGACCTGCGGACGGCGCTCGAGCTGGCGCTCGCGGCGTGGGCGGCCGGCGGCTCGGTGGTGCTCTCCCGCGGCCCCGAGCCGGTGACGGGTCGCGCGGGTCGGCTGGCCTCGGAGGGCGTGACCCTCGAGCCCTAGCGGCGACGCAGCTCTGCTTCGAGCGCCTGCCAGGTCAGCGTCGCGACCACCCCGGTCCGGGCCAGCCTGGCCCGCCCCTGCAGGGCCTTGACGGCCGACTCGTCGCTCGCTCCGAACGTCCCGTCCGCGGGGATCCGGAGGGCCTTCTGCAGCGCCGTGACAGCGGTCCCCCGCGAGCCTGAGCGCAATACGGTGCCGTAGAAGGCCCGCAACGGGTAGTCGCGGTTCTCCAGTGCCTTCCAGACCTTGACGTCCACGACGCCGGTCTGCGGCAGCTGCCTGGCCTTCTGGAAGGCCTTGACCGCCGCGGCGGTGCGCGCCCCGAAGGCCCCGTCGACGGAGAGGCCGCCGAGGGCTCGCTGCAGGGTCTTCACCGCTGCGCCCTTCGAGCCCGACGTGAGGACGGTGGACATGAGGGCGGTGTAGGGCGTGGTGACGCGTGGGGTCGAGGTGCTCCGCGATGCGGTCGTCGTCGCCGCGCCGGTCGCCATCAGGGCGGCCCAGGTGGTCGGGCCGACGATGCCCGTCGCCGGCAGGTTGCGACGGGTCTGGAACGCCTTGACGGCCGCCAGGGTCTTGACGCCGAACGCCCCGTCGGGCGGCGTGACACCCAGTGCCTTCTGCAGCGCCACGACGGCGGGGCCCTTGGCACCCTGCGCCAGGGTGAGCTTCGCGTAGGGAGCGAGCGGGCTGGCCGGCGTCGACGTCGGCGGCTTCGCAGGCGTGGTCGGCTGGGTGGGCGTGGTCGGTGCCGCTGCGCCGCGAGCCGGGATGAGCTTGAGGGCAACCATCTTCGCCCACGTGGCCAGGTCGAGCTGCCCGGTCACCTTCAGGCCGTGCTTGCCCTGCCAGAGGCTCAGCGCGGCTGCCGTCTTCGGCCCGAACACCCCGTCCGGTGTGGTCCCGATGACCTTCTGGGCCAGGGCCACGTCAGGGCCCGTGGCTCCCGGCATGAGCACCGAGTAGACGGCCGACGGCGTCTGCGGCGGAGTCGTGGGCTTCGGCGTCGAGGACGGGCCCGGGTCGACCTTGGTCAGCGCCTTGCCCGTCCACCACGACGTGCGGCCGTAGGCGCCGTCCCAGGAGAAGGAGAAGTGGATGTGGTCGGTGTGCGGGACCGGTCCGGTGTAGGTCGCCCAGCCCCGGGCGGGGTCGTAGGCGCGCCACATCTTGTGGTTCCAGATGATGTACATGATCCCGAACCGGCGGGCCATCGCGCCCGGACGACCCTGCGCATCCGGTGCCGACAGCCACTGGGTCACGGCGTCGGCGACAGCCTTCTCGCTGGGCTTGCTGGCGCTGAGCATCCAGTCCCAGGCCCGCCCCTCGGAGTGCTCGGTGAGGCCACTGTTGCAGTTGCGGACGATGCCCCAGTCCGCGCTGCCGACCTTGTAGTGGCTCGACATCAGCTTCGCGAAGGAGACCACCCCGGGCTTGGCGTTGGGGTCGCACAGCCGCTGCGCCTGGTAGGGCGAGGCGATGTCCAGCGCCGAGGGGAGCGCCTTGGTCGGGGGCTTCGGCGACACTGCCGTCGCGGCATCCGCGGTCGCCGCGCCCACGGGCACGGTGAGCACCGGGATGGCCAGGACTCCAAGGGCACGCACGACACGCGACACGGAACACTCCAGAGGGGGGATGGCGGCTCGGATCCCGAGCCGCGGTACGAGGTGGACACCAGCCCCAGGGGTCACTTCCTGCAGCAGGCAGGACATTTGTCCCACCAGTGCTCACCCGTCACAAGGGCAACGGGTGAACTACAACCACGGAATTCGTTCTGCCCTCCCCCGATCGGCCGATGGCCACGCTCGACGCCCCGGCGGGCCGGCCATGTGGGGTCACCACGCGGCATACCCGGAACGGTGGGGAGGGACCACGCAAGGGGACCGGAGCCGTCCGGCTAGAGTCCACGCCATGGACAAAGTCGTCTCCACCGCGGCCGCAGCCATCGACGGGATCGTCGACGGCTCCTCCCTCTCGGTGGGCGGGTTCGGGCTCTGCGGCATCCCGAGCGTGCTCATCGCGGCGATCCACGATGCGGGGGTGACCGGCCTCGAAGCCATCTCCAACAACTGCGGCGTGGACGACTGGGGCCTGGGCATCCTGCTCAAGGACAAGCGGATCCGGCGGATGGTCTCCTCCTACGTCGGGGAGAACAAGGAGTTCGAGCGCCAGTACCTCTCCGGCGAGCTCGAGGTGGAGCTGACGCCGCAGGGCACGCTCGCCGAGCGACTGCGTGCGGGGGGCTCGGGGATCCCTGCCTTCTTCACCGTGACCGGCGCCGGCACGCAGGTCGCCGACGGCGGACTTCCGTGGCTGTATGCCGCGGACGGCACCGTCGCGAAGGCCTCACCTCCCAAGGAGGTCAAGGTGTTCGAGGTCGACGGCGTCGAGAAGGAGTTCGTCCTCGAGCGCGCCATCGTCGCCGACTTCGGGCTGGTCCGGGCCTGGAAGGGCGACCGCCACGGCAACCTCGTCTTCAACCAGAGCGCCCGCAACTTCAACCCGCTCGCCGCCATGGCCGGCCGGATCACGATCGCCGAGGTCGAGGAGCTGGTCGAACCCGGCGAGCTCGACCCCGACCAGGTCCACCTGCCCGGGATCTACGTCCACCGGGTGCTGCCCCTGACGGCCGACCAGGCCAAGGACAAGCGGATCGAGCGCCGCACCGTCCGTCCTGCCGAGAGCCAGCCCGAGACCACCACCGAGGAGGCCTGACATGGCACTGACCCGTGAGCAGATGGCCGCCCGGGCGGCCGCGGAGCTGTCCGACGGCTCCTACGTCAACCTCGGGATCGGCCTGCCGACCCTGGTCCCCAACTACGTCCCCGACGACGTCGAGATCGTGCTCCAGTCCGAGAACGGCATCCTCGGCGTCGGCGCCTATCCCGTTGACGGCCAAGAAGATCCCGACTTGATCAACGCCGGGAAGGAGACGGTCACGCTGCGTCGTGGGTCGTCCTTCTTCGACTCCGCCACGAGCTTCGSGATGATCCGCGGCGGCAAGGTGGATGCCGCGATCCTCGGCGCCATGCAGGTCTCCGCCAAGGGCGACATCGCGAACTGGATGATCCCCGGCAAGATGGTCAAGGGCATGGGCGGCGCGATGGACCTCGTCCACGGCGCCAAGCGGGTCATCGTCCTGATGGAGCACAACGCCAAGGACGGGTCCTACAAGATCGTCGACGAGTGCTCGTTGCCCTACACCGGCCGCGGCGTCGTGCAGCGGATCATCACCGACCTGTGCGTCTTCGACGTGACGGCAGACGGCCTCGTGCTGCGCGAGCTCGCGGAGGGTGTCACCGAGGACGAGGTTCGGGAGAAGACGGAACCCGACTTCACGACCAGCCTGGTGTGAGCGGCGCGACCGCCGCCGCCTCGCGCGAGAGGGTGCCCGGCGGGTCGCATTCCGTCCTTCAGGCTGCGCCCAACAGCGCGGGGGATACTCAGCACGTGTTTGTCCCATCCAGAGCGCAGCCCGTCGGTCACGTCCTCCTGGGGGTGGGGCTGGCGATCCCTCTGGTCGCCTATGCCTGGGCTCAGGTGGCGACGGGTGTGGACCTCGTCGTGGTCCTGCGGTGGCTCGGGATCTTCGTCGGGACGGTCATGCTCCCGGGCTTTGCCCTGGTCCGGGCGGGGCGCCCACGTCCCGCCGCCCTCCTCGACGACGTGGCCTGGTCGACTCCGGTCGGTCTGGTGGTCACCCTCCTCGGATGGCTGGCAGGGCAGGTACTCGGTCGGGAGGTCCATCCGGCTGGCGGGACCGCGGTAGCCCTCGCGGTCGTCCTCGCGATCCCCTGCACCCGCCGGCGGCTGTTCGGCCGACCCGCGCCCGGTTGGGGCCTTGGCGCCGGCCTGGTCGTGGTCGTGTCGATGCTGGTCACGGTGTTGTGGACCGCGACGATGCTGCTGGCTGCCATGCCGGTCGTGCCCTCCGGCGCCGGGTTCGCCTACACCCCTGACTCGGTGTTCCAGGTCGCCATGACCGGCGAGCTCACCCGGGGCGTGTCGCCGTCGTACCCGATGGTCGCCGGCGCCTCCAGCAGCTACCACTGGTTCTTCCACGCCGCGTCCGCCCACCTGGGCCAGGGCCTGGACACCACGACCGTGGTCGCCCGGCTGTTTCCCGTGTGCCTCCTGCTCGCCCTGGTCCTCATCACGGCCTCGGTCGCGCGCCAGATCGCGGGACGCAGCTCGGCAGCAGCCATCGCCGCCGTCCTGGTCGGTGTGGTGGGCAACACCCTCACCACCGCATGGGTCCAGCCGACCGGTATCGCGGGCCGGTACGACGCCGACGGAGGGGCGCTGACCCTCGACCCCTTCCGGCTCTACTGGCAGGTCAGTCCGACCCAGACGATGAGCTGGGTCGCCGGCGTCGCCTGTCTGGGCCTGGCGATCGAGATCTTCCGGGCGACCGGCCACCGCTGGGTCCCCGCGCTGGGGGGCCTCGCCGTGATGTCGCTGGTCACCGCGGGCTCGAAGTCATCGGTACCTCCGGTCATCATCTGCGGACTTGCGGGAGCGGCGGCATACGGCCTCGTGCGTCGCGAGTGGTCGTGGGTGCTGCGAGGCGCCGCCGCTGCCGCCGTGAGCCTGGCCACCTGGGTGTTCGCCATGCTGTTCATCTACCCGGGCGGGTCCTACGGGCTGCGGCTGCAGCCCGGCGGTCACGCGTACTGGCTGGTGGGTCGGATGATGCCGGACCTGGCCACGTGGGACGCACAGGACCGCGCGGTGGCCGCCAGCCTTCCCGTCGCCCTGGCTGCGGTCGCCGTGGCGATGCTGCCCCTCCTGCCCCGGCTGGCCGGGCTGTGGTGGCTCAGTCGGCTCCGACCACAGGATCCGGCCGGGATCCTCTGCACCGGGGTGGTCCTCGCCGGCCTCGCGGGAACGTTCCTGACCAGCCACCCCGGCCAGAGCGAGGTGTTCTTCATCGTGGGGGCCTACCCGCTGGGGCTGGCCGGGTCCGCAGCAGGTTTCTCCGACGCCCTGGCCGGCTGGGCCGCGGCTGGCGTGCGGCGTGCGGCCGTCGTCATGACTGCGACTGCCGTTGCCGCCGTGGTGGCGACGACGGCAGTGACGGACTGGGCAGGGCTGCGCTCGCCCCTCGTCGTGTGGCGCCAGACGACGCCGCCGCCGGGCGGACGGCGGCTGGGCTTCGGCGTACCGGCGCGCGACGAGCTGCTCGCGTGGGGTGGCCCCGTGCTGTTGCTGACTGGTCTCGTCGCAGCGATCACGGCCCTGGTGGTGCTCGTCGCACGTTCCCCCCGGACGGGTCCCCCTCAGCGGGTCCTCGGGCGCCTCGCCACCGTCTTCGCCTTCGCGCTCGTCGCCTGTGGCCTCGTGCCGACCTGGCTCGCGGTCACGGGCGCCAACCACCAGTCCCCGGACGAGCGCCAGCACGCCTGGGAGAAAAGCGCTGTCTCGCGGAAGGCGAGCCTGACCACGGCCGCCCTCATCGAGGGCGCGCAGCGCATCCACACCGCCGCCCACCCCGACGACGTCGTCGCCACCAACCGCGTGTGCGCCCAGCAGTGGCGGGTGATCAGCAAGACCCGGCTCTGCAACCCCACCGACTTCACGGTCGCCGCCTACACCGGTCTGCGCGTCGACGTCAGTGGATGGGCTTACGCCGACCCGTCTCTTGCGCAGGCCTGGACCACGCGCGGCGGCTATGCGCGCATGCCCTTCTGGGATCCTGCTCGCCTGCGCTCCGAGCAGGAGCTGATCACGGCGCCCAGCCCAGCCCTCGCCACCCAGGCCTGGGCGAGGGGGGTGCGCTGGATCCTGGCCGATCAGGCCGCAGGTCCGGTCTCAGCGCGCCTGGGGGACTACGGCGCGGTGGAGTACAGCGGTGGCGGAGTCACGGTGGTGCGCCTGCGCGCCCCCCAGGCGCAGCCCACCGGCTGACCCGGAGCGGAACCTGGGGGCGATCGTCGGCGACGTCAGCGCAGGATCGTCATGGCGGAGACGTCGCCGGAAACGCTCAGGCGGGCTCCGAACGTCCCGTCTCCCCTGCCCGGGTACAACCAGGTGTTGCCGGCGTTGTCGCGGGCGAGCAGGTCGGCTCCGCCACCACCGTTGACGTCGCCCACAGCCACGAGGTCGGTCATGGCGTTCCAGCCACCCCCGGCGTTGGTACGGCCCAGGATCCGGCCGGCACCGTCGAGCTTGTAGGTCCACAGCACTCCACTCGCGTCGCGAGCCCAGAAGTCGGCCCGTCCGTCGCGGTTCGCGTCCGCGGCCCCGACGATGATGCCCATGGGGTTGAAGTTCCCACCGAGGCTCTTGGGTGACGACGCGACGCCGCAGGCGCCGTTGCCGGCATACAGCCACATCGTGCCCGTGGCGGGGTCCACGCCCACGATGTCGCTGCGCCCGTCGGAGGTCACGTCGCCTACGCCAGTGATCCGGCCCAGCGTCGCCGGGACGTTGGTCACCTCGGTGCGTGTCCCCAGGCTTCCCGTCTGCGGAACCGGGTAGCACCACAAGCGGTCTGTGGAGTCCCGGGCGAGGAGGTCGCCCGAGCCGTTCCCGTCGAGGTCGCCCGCATAGCCGATGAGCTTCATCGTGCCCCACCCGGTGCCCATCGTCGCCGGGGCGCTCAGCGCCGTTCCGGTCAGCGTCATCCGGGAGAGGGTGCCGTTGGCGCTG
This sequence comes from Pedococcus sp. P2_E5, assembly GCF_056403895.1. Lineage (NCBI taxonomy): Bacteria > Bacillati > Actinomycetota > Actinomycetes > Micrococcales > Intrasporangiaceae > Pedococcus > Pedococcus sp. P2_E5. The sequence continues at coordinate 8,489 of NZ_JBFUEP010000031.1, read as the reverse complement.
CGCCCGAAGACGCTCGCCTTGCCGTTCGCCGTCGTGTCCCTGCGCAGGAAGTCACCGTTGGTCACGGTGAACCACTCCGACTTGAGGCCCAGCCGGCTGCGCAGCTCGTCCCAGGGAAGGGTGGCCGTGCCACTGCTGCCCACCAGGACCACGCCTCGGATCCGGCCACCCCACTCGCCGTTCCCGTTCCGGGTGACGACCACGCTGTGGAGGGTCCCGATGGCGGGGCGGGCGTTCTGCAGGTCGGTGCGCAGCGTCGTGTCGGAGACGGTCCAGGAGTTGGCGTTGTTGGCCACCGCCCCGTCGTAGGGGTCGGCCTTCGCCACCAGGTAGGGAACACTCCCCGCGGCCATCCAACCCCCGTTGGCGGCCGAGAACTGCGTGAACGCCGCGGCACGCTGGTAGCTGATCATCAGTCCTGCCGTGGCCTTCACGGCAGCGTCGGTGTTGGGGTGCGTCCTCGTGGCGGTCAGGGTGCCGCTGGCGCTGTAGTCGGCGTAGCCGAAGTAGACCTGGCACGATGTCGTGTCGCAGACGTCGTAGAGGGCACTCGTGGCGTGCTGCTGCTCGTAGGCCGCATACGTCCTGGCCGCCACGGACTGACTGCGCAGCGCGGCTGCCGGCCAGGACGCGGGCATCTCGTTGGGGACGACGCCGCGCAGGTAGTTCTCCATGAAGGTCGCATTGACCGAGACGACGGAGGACCCGCTCAGAGTGGTCTGCACCCGGTCCGGGTAGTCGCGCAACGTGCCGTCGCTGCGCTCGACGCGAACCGTGGTGGCCGTCGGGTTGGTGAACCCCGGAGTGCCGGTCAGGCCGCTGTAGGCGCCGCTGGTGCTCCACACCCCGCCCGAGCGCCACTGGAGGTTGAGCGCACCGCCGCTGACCAGCAGCCTCCACCGGTCGACCGGCTGGCTCGCCGTGCCGCCGCCCAGCGCGACGACCGTGCTGCCGGTCACGAACTTCAGACCCGGGCGCATGGCGACGGTGAGGCTGGAGGTGGACACCCCGCTGAGGCGGGCCCGGAGCGGGCCGGGAGCGGTGGTGACCTGAGTGGTACCCGGGTAGTAGAAGGCCAGGATCTGCTGGTGGGTCAGACCCTTGGTGGCCGCGCCGTAGGCGCCCCACTGCGACATGCCGTGACCGTGGCCGTAGCCGTGACCCGAGATCAGGGACGGACCCGTCAGCGGGATCGGCAGCGCCTCGGCACCCGCAGACCCGGCGGACGCCAGTACCGCGGCGCCGGTCAGGGCGACGAGAGCACTCGTCGCCCAACCACGACGCCTCCCCACCAACGGCATGCGCAGCACGCTCCTCATGGCTCCCATGGTCACCCCAGTTCCTGTCCTGCGCCAAGGCCGCCCGAGAGCGGCATCCGTCCGGCGAGCAGCGTGCCGTCGCCTCTGCCTGCATAGAGCCACAGTCGCCCGGAGGTCCCCGCCGCCATCATGTCTGCTGCGCCGTCACCGTTGTAGTCGCCCACGCCGAGGATCTGGGTCAGGTCGGTCTGGCCCGACCTCAGGACGGTGAAGTCGAAGAGGGGGTTGGGACCCGAGCCCCGGAAGAGCTGGAGCGTGCCGTCCGAGCGGAGGGCGACGACATCGCCGTTCGCGTCGGCGTTGAAGGCGCCGACACCGGCGAGGCTCACGACGTCACCCCACCCCTGTTCGAGCTCCTCGACCCGCGGCATCGTGAAGTCGCGCTTGAACGAGTACCGGAGGATGAGTCCGGCTTTGGTGATGACCAGGACGTCAGGGACTCCGTCGTAGTCCTGGTCGCCACCCGCGGCGATCTGGCTCATCGCCGCCCAGCCCCGGGCACCGATCAGGATCGGGGCCCCGAACCCTCCACCACTTCGGCCGGGAAGCGCCTGGAGCGCGTCGCCCACCCGAACCACGGCGTCGACGTAGCCGTCGCCGTTGACGTCACCCACCAGCTGGATCAGGTCCGCTCCGGCGGGAGCCTCGAACGTCGGACCTACCTGGAGATCTCTGCGCCCCGTGCCGGGGTAGACGCGCAGGCTGCCGTTCGTGAGAGTGGTTGCGACGCCGAGCAGGTCAGGGTGGCCATCGCCGGTGAAATCCACGCCGCTGGTCATCTGCGCCATGCTGTTCCATCCGCTGCCCCACCGGTTCCACCGCGCGGAAGGGTTGCTCCCGTCGCCGTAGTACACCCGCATCGCACCGCTCGGCTCGCGGCCGAAGATGTCGCCGTGGCCGTCGCCGTCGAGATCGCCTGCCGCGAAGACTGCGGTGAGGCCGCCCCAGCCTGTGGCCAGCCTGCGCAGCGTGCCGAGGTGCCCGTGACCATCGCCCGGCGCGAGGATGAGGGCGCCGTCACTGATGCGCACGGCGAGGAGGTCCGGGTGGCCGTCACCCGTGACGTCGCCGGCGCCGCTGACGAACCGGTAGGCCCCCCACCCACTGGCCACGACGGAGCGCGCCGTGAACGTGCCCTTCCCGGTCCCCGGGTAGAGCACCAGCTGGCCCGTGCTGCTGATGGCCATGAGGTCTGCGAGGCCGTCGCCGTTCTGGTCACCGGCCGCGATGAGCGACCGGACGGAGTTCCAGCCGCTACCGGTCGATGTCATCCTCGCGATCCCGCCACGGCCGTCACCGCTGTAGATGCGCAGGTTGTTGGCCCCGGGGTACTGGGCGACGATGTCGGGCCGACCGTCACCGGTGAAGTCGGGCGACAGCGTCGCGAGCCGCACCGTGTTCCAGCTGCCGCCCAGGGTTCGCTGCGCGGTGAAGGGGTTCGTGGTGGCCGAGGTCAGGAGGGTCACCGGGCCCAGTGCCGCCCCCGCCACCGTCGCTGCATGGGTCAGCAGGTCGGCCTGCCCCGCCCGGTCGACATCTCGCGACAACCTCGTGGTCGCAAGGCTACCCATGCGGGCGGCAACGTTCTTGCGGATGGTGGGGAGCAGCGCGTACAGCTTGGCTCCCGGACACGCGGTGTTGACGGCGTCGCGGTGCCCGGAGATCCGGTTGAAGTACTTGTCCTTCGCGAAGACGGTGCCTGTGGCCGGCATGCCGTCGAGGGCCATCTTCCAGGCGATGACGTTCGTGAGTGCCGTGGTGACGGCCGCGGGCACCGCAACGGTGTTGTAGTCCCCGATGACGCTGGTGCCGAAGGACCACGAGTTGTACCCCAGCGTGTGTGCTCCCACGACAGCCTTGTCCACCCCGCCGTAGCGGCCCTCCCAGGTCCGGCCGAACTTGTCGACCAGGAAGTTGTAGCCGATGTCGGACCAGCCGTTGCCCTTCACGTGGTACGCGTAGATCCCCCGGATGATCGCCGGCACCTGCGCCTGCGTGTAGCTGTTGGAGCCGGCCGTGTGGTGCACGAAGGCGACGTGCGCCTGGGAGTACCCGGGGCTGCCCTGGCGGATCGACTCGTCGGCTCCCCACTGTGCCCGCGTGTAGATCGTGGGCTTGGCTGCCGCCGCAACGGCTCCGCCACCGGGAGTCGTTCCCACGCTGGCGTCCGAGTCGGACGTGCCCGGATCCACGACGGTCAGCGCCAGGCTCGTCGGGACGGTGGCATCGGAGCTGAGGACGCGGGCCTGCACCCCGTCGCCCTGGACGACGAAGGGGTCGCTGCCCGCCCGGAGCCCTCGTGCCGACTCGGCCTCGGCCGTGCCCGGATCGGGACCGTGGTCCGCCTCCGCATGCACCTCTTCCCAGGCCCCCCACACCCCCTTGCGCTGCACCCGGAGCTCGACGCGGTCGCCACTCGAGAGGTCGCCCGGTCGCCACGTCACCCCGGCTACCGCGAGTCCCGACGGCACTGCGGCGGGGTCGCTCAGGCCGCCACTCCTGGCCGCGGCCAGCTCGCCGGCGCTGCCGGTCAATCCGGCGCTGCCGGAGTCCCCCGGCGCAGGGCTGGCGTCGTCCGCGTCCAGGCTCGACCGGGCGTCCGGGGCGGACTGCGCCCGCTCCAGCGCGCTGCGTGGTGCCGCTCGGAGGGCAAGTACCTTCGCGGTGGCCTTGACCTGGTGCGGTGCTCGGGGGCCTCCGAGGTCGGTCAGACCGGTCAGACCCGGAGTCATCAGGGGTGCGGCGACGACGGTCGAGAAGATGGCCAGGAGCGCGGCGGGCGGGGCAGTGGTCCGGCGTGTCTTCGCGGTCAGCACGGCAGGGCTCTCAGACGTCAGAGGAATCGCAGCCCTCACACGGTGCACCAAAGACAGGCGCAATGCCACACAAACGCACCAACTTCCCCACTGGCACCACAGATCGTTACCCACCCGCAACCCCTGGACGCCCGACCACCCGTGCCGCGAGGCACGTCCCCTAGGCTGCTGGCGCTGGACTGCCCAGGGCTGCAGTTCCACTCGACGCCCACTCGAACCGGAGCAGTGATGAGCCACCCCCCTGCCGACAACTCACCGAGCGGGTCCCACCGTGTCTGAGCCCGCGTGGGAGGCAGAGGTCCGCTCCCCCGGAGCGGACGCCTCACGGATGGTGCTGGGCAGGGGACTGATCTACACGATCGGCGCCGCGGCGCCGATCCTGAGCAATGCCGTGGTCACTCCGGCCGTGACGCGCAGCGTGGGGTCCGCGGCGTACGGCGCGGTGGCCACCGCGTTGGTCATCATCCAGGTGGGGATGATCGTCGCCGGTCTCGGGCTCGCCGCCGCAATCATGAGACACGGCATACTCGAGCGCACCGGTGTCGAGGGTGCGCGGAGTCTGCTGCTCAGGGGCGCCCTGGCCTCGACGGTCCTGTGCGGCGTCGGCGCCGCGGTCGCACCATGGGTCCACCGCGCGTTCGCGCTGCAGGAACCCGTCGTCCTGGCGCTCGCGCTGGCTGCCTCGGCGGGCTTCGCGACGATCGTCAACGTGCAGGCCTACCTGCGGGTCATCGACCGCCCGGGCGTGTTCGTCGCCCTGGCCCTCACGAGTGCCCTGGGCGGGCCGCTGCTCGGCCTGCTGCTGGTGCGCCTCGTCGCCCGGACGGCGGAGGCCTACGTCACGGGCCTGGCCCTGGGCCTGGTGGTGTCGGGTCTGGCCGGACTCGCCGTGGCCTTGCGCGAGGGACACCTGCAGCACGCCAGGGGCGACACCCGTCGAGCCCTGCGCATCGGCCTGCCCACGGTGCCACACCAGGTCGCCATCTTCCTCGCCAGCGGTGCGCTCGTCCTGGTCGCGGGGCGCGTGTTCGACAGCACCCAGGCTGGCCGGCTGCAGCTGGCGGTGCTCATCGGCTCCGCGCCCGGCATCGTCTCCGCATCCCTGAACAACGCCTGGGCCCCCATCGTCTACCGGGCGCCGGAGAGTGACCGGGCCGAGGTCCTCGAGCACACCGGTCAGAACATCGCCTTCCTGACCGCCCTGGCCGCGGGGTTCGTGGCCTGCGCCGCACCGTTCCTGCTCGCGATGGTCGCGCCACCCTCCTACGACCCCGGAGCGCTGACGGCCGCCGTGGGCGTGGTGGCAGCGGGAACGGTGCTGTCAGTCCCCTACCTGTGCAACGTGCACCTGGTCTTCGTCTCCGGTCGGATCGGCGGCCTCGCGCTCGTGACGCCGGTCAGCCTGGCAGTCGGCACCCTGGCCGCCTGGGGCGGAGCCCAGGTGTTCGGCTTGTCGGGGATCGGCGTGGGCATGCCCGTCACGTACACCCTCATGGCCCTCGGCACAGGCGTGCTGGCACGGAGGGTCTCGAGCACCCGCTGGCACTACCGGGTGCTCGTGACTCCCACTCTGCTCGGTTTCGCCCTGTGCGCGCTGGGGGCCGCCCTGCCGACCACGGGCGCGGCCATGATCGCCCGGCTCGTTCTCACCGCGGGCACGGTGGGATTCAGCCTGCTCGTCTTCCGCCGCGCCTTCGCCTCCTGACGCGCGGGCTGTTCGCTCAGGCGACGGCGATCGGTTCGCGCGTCTCCCCGGGGGCCGGGATCGACGCCGGCATACGTCCGGGCAGGTAGCTGGTGGCGGCCCGCAGCCAGGCGCCGAAGCGCATGGACTCATGGGTGTCGGCCACGGGGGTCGCGGGCGCCGCGCGCCGGCGCAGGTTGATGATGGCGCGTTGCGCCGGGGAGGTGGTCCAGTACTCGACGGCGGCCACCGTGGTCGAGCCATCCCAGCCCAGGACGTGCTCCAGCTCCTGCGGCGGCCTCAGGTGCTGGACGCCGAGCTCGAGCTCGCACAGTGCTCTGGCGGCCTCGCGGTCGAGGTGCTCCCCATACAGCTCGGGCCAGACCCGCCGGTACTCATCGGCGGTCGCCGTCTGCTCGCCGTCCACTCGCAGCCCGTCGCCGTAGATGGCGATGTCGGCACCGAGGTGCGCCGCATAGAGGACAGGGGTCGAGAGTCGGTTCGAGACCACCCGATCGGCACGGCCGAGCATGGTCCACAACCGCCACAGGAAGGCCGGGTCGAGACGCTCGCCGAGCATGACGATGCGGTGCCCCGCGGAACGGTAGGCGGAGACGATCTCCGGGTCCTGTGCGTCGGCGGCATACAGGCACGCCGTCGCGGGTCCCTCCTTCTCACGCCACATCCGCGCCAGGCCCGCATGATCGCCGCGGACCCGCTGGGTCTGGATACCGTGCAGAGGCATGAGCACGACGCGGTCGTGTTCGTGGCGCGGCTCCGGCGTCGGGCCCGCCGCGGCGGCGAGATAGGCGAACTGGGCGCCGATGGCCGTCGTCATATGGGGCTCGTCGGACGGCGACCACGCTCGTGAGGAGTGGGACCAGACGAGGAGCTTGCGACGACCGTCACCGTGCAGGTTCGGGAAGTCCCTGAAATGCGATCCGACCGGCGACACGGCCGTCCAGCCATGCTGGACCAGCCCGTTGATGTGGCTCGGGCGGGCACGGTTCAGGTAGGCCGCCAGGCCTGCGCTGTGCCCGTAGAAATGGTTCTGGGACTCCATGTCGAAGAGGCTATCGGCATGTCCGTCGAGGGCATGCAGCCAGCCACCTCGAGCCGGACCCGCGGCAGGCCAGCGTGGCGGGGGATCGGGCGGTGAACCGAGCCGTTACGCTGGGCTGCGATGGAAAATGATGACGTCTGGCTCGTGGTCCCCCTCTTCAACGAGGCGCAGGTCATCGGGGACGTGGTTCGTCATGCCCGCGAGACCTTTCCGCACGTCGTGTGCATCGACGACGGGTCCAAGGACGACAGCGCCCAGGAGGCCGCAGCCGCGGGGGCCGTCGTGGTGCGCCACCCGGTCAACCTCGGCCAGGGAGCGGCGCTCCAGACGGGTTTCGAGTATGCGCGCAGCGTTCCGACCATGCGCTGGGTGGTCACCTTCGACGCCGACGGGCAGCACCAGACCTCCGACGTGGTGGAGATGCTCGTCAAGGCCCGCGGCGAAGGACTCGACGTCGTGTTCGGGTCGCGGTTCCTGGACGACCGCACGGATGCCGGCGCCCTGAAGAAGCTCGTCCTGCGCATGGCCGTGGGCTACACCAACCTCACCACGAACACGCGCCTCACGGACGCCCACAACGGGCTGCGTGTCCTTTCGCGCGACGTGGTGGAGCGCATCGAGATCACCCAGAACCGCATGGCGCACGCCTCGGAGCTGGTCCAGCAGATCGGCGCCCTCGACGTGCGCTACGCCGAGAGCCCGGTGCACATCCTCTACACCGACTACTCGCGCGCGAAGGGGCAGTCCCTGTGGAACGCCGTGAACATCCTCGCCGAGCTGATCCTCCGATGAGTCCGACGACCAGGAACCGATGACATGAAGATCGTGCTGATCCAGGTCCTGCTGATCGCCGTGGTGGTTGCCGTCGCTGCGCGGCTGTTTCGCTCACGCGGGGCCCGTGCCCAGGCGGTGCGCCGACTCGGACTCCTGCTCTTCGCGGCGTTCGCCGTCGTCTCCATCCTGTTTCCCGACCTGTGGAACAAGATCGCCCGGGTGGCGGGTGTCGGGCGCGGCACGGACATGGTGCTCTACGCCCTCGTCGTCGCCTTCCTCAGCTTCACGGTGACGACGTATCTGCGGTTCCGCGAGTTCGAGTCGCGCTACACGCGGCTCGCACGACGCCTGGCCCTGGACGAGACCCAGCGGGACTTCCCGCAGCCCCCCGAGGGTGGTTCTGGCGTGCCGGGTCAGCCCACCGACCAAGCCTGACGACGCAGGTATGCCGTTGCGGCACCCACGGTGGCTGCGTGGCCGCCGTCATGGGAGGGCTCCGCACAGCCGGCCGGCGATCCCGCCGCGTCGTCACCCCTGGGACGACATCGCTGCCAGGGCGGCATCGAACAGCGTCGTGGCCGCCAACCCGTCGCCATCGCTGACCCGGCCGCCGTACAGCACCGCCGCCGCAACCTCGGCGACCCCGGCGCCGCTCAGCTCCACGCCGGCGGGTCGGGGCGAGGAGTCGGTGGCGACCACTCGGGCGCCGGCGGCGAGGGCCTCGCGCACGACGACCGAGTCGCCGTCCCAGGCCGTTGGCCGCAGGAACACGCCCGTGCGGCGCAGCACCTCGTGGACCTCGTCCGCCGTGGAGTCGAAGCTCAGCTCCACCC
>NZ_JBFUEP010000030.1:47777-104391 GCF_056403895.1 Pedococcus sp. P2_E5 | reverse complement strand
CTCTGAAGGAGATCCCCGTGCACACCGCCACGACCCGCGCCCAAGACCTCATCGACCTCGCACACCGGCACCTCGCGGCGGCCGCCGCCGCGGCACGAGCCCGGGCCAGCGACCCGGTCGCGGGCCACACGTTCGCCGCACAGGTCGAGCTCGCCGCCGCGACCCTGCCCCCGCCCAGCCGGCCCATCGACCCCATCTCGCCGCGAGGCGCCCGGCTGGTGCACCACCTGCTCGCCGCGATCACTGCCCTCGACACGATCGACCCCCTCGACGGACCAGCGGACCTGCCGCTGTGCGCCTGGCACGTCCACGAACTCGCCCGCATCGCCCGCACCCAGTCCGACAAGACGGGGACGCCATGAGCACCACGACCGCGGCCGATCTCCTCGCCCGCGCCGAGCTGCTCAGCCGCGAACTGCGTCGGGACGAGACCCCGGTGACATTGCAGCAATGGGCGGCGTTCGACGTGACTGTGCACCGGCTCCTGACAGGGATGCTCGGGGAGCACGGGATCTTGGTCCCGAAGGAACACGCCGCACTGAGAGCCGTGATCGACCAGTACCCGCAACCGCTCACGGGCCCGGTGCGCATGCCCCACTCCGAGCCGGAGCCAAGCACCCGCGACCACTTCGAACGCCAGGCAGCGGCTTCCACACGCCGACAGCATCTGCAGTCGATCCCCGCCCCCGCACCAGACGAGCTCCCCGCCCTCGACGTCGAGGCCCTCCCACAGATCACCGATCCGCACCCAATGGCGCGGGTGACGTGCACCTTCGGCGCACTCGCAGACCTGCTCCACGGCCACCCCGGGCTCGACCTAATCCATGACGACATCGACGGGCTCGCCGACACCACCCGACGAGTCCTGGCCATCGCTACGCTCGCCGCCCACCACACGATGGCCTCCGTCCCGCTCGCCAACACCGAACGCCCGATGACGGTAGGTCTGCACGCCGAAGGCTTCCTCGACTCACTGACCACCAGCCGGCCCGCCGTCGCCCGGTGGCTACACGAGGTGGGCGTAACCCATGCCCAGGCCGCACCCGCCGGCCCCGTCAGGGGTCTCGACGTCGTGGTGGCTGAGTGGGCGCGCACGTCCGAGACCGAGGTGCGCGCAGCCGTCCCCAGCGTCGACAGCTTGCGTACCCTCACCCGCCAGGGAACCCACCTGCTCGCCACGATCGAAGAGCTCGCTTGTGCAGGGGACACGCGGTCATGGGCCGGTCAGGACCCAACCGGGCTCCGGGAGGCCGTGACGGCGCTGATCGATGTCGACCAGGCGTGGCCGGCCGGCGCGTCGACACTCACCCGTCCAGCCCACGCGTTCGTCGATGCCAGCCGCGCCCTGCATGAGGCCCTCGAACCGATCCGGCTCGGCGCAGCGGGACTGGACGGCGCCGACCGTGACGCCGCCCTGGCCGGCCTGCTGCGCGCCACCAGCTACCTGAGCCGTCAGCTCATCAGCGTTCGCACACTGCCCGAACGGCTCGCGTGCTCCGGGCTGCTGTTCGCCCCAGCGCGTTCGCTCACGCCGGCGTCGGACCGGCTCAGCGAACGGAAGCACGGCCGGCACATCCCAGCCACGCTGAACGACATCAGCGACCTCATGCACGCCTGGCATGAAGCCGTGGACCGTTTCCTCCAGGCGAACATGGGCCTTATGCATCCCGCGCAGGTACGTCAGATGTCCTCGTCGGACCTCGGACCCAGCCTCTAGAAGCGGAAGGAGGATGACAATGGAGAAGCTGCTGCTGAGCCCCGAGGAGGCTGCCGAAGTCCTTGGGGTGACCCGATCCACGATCTATGACCTGATCCGGATGCGGATCCTGACATCAGTCAAGATCGGCCGCCGCCGCCTCGTACCGGTGCAGGCATGCCAGGAGATGGTCGACCGCCTAGTCGAGGAGTCGGCATGACCCGGCGGGCCAACGGGGAGGGGTCCGTGTACCGCCGACAGGATGGCCGATGGGTGGGCGCGACCTACGCCCACACGAACACGGGAGGACGCAAGCGCGTCTTCGTCTACGGCAACACCCGCGCGCAGGCGAAGGAAAAGCTCGTGACCCTCGAGCGCGACCTCGACAGAGGCGTGCGCGTCTCCGTTGAGAACTGGACCGTCCAGAGCTATCTGGAGCACTGGCTCGCAACCGTCGTGAAGCCCAACCTCGCCCCGAAGACATACCAGGGCTACGAGCTTGCGGTGCGACTGCACATCGTCCCGCACATCGGCAAGAAGAAGTTGCGCGCCCTCACGGTGAGAGACGTCCGGTTCATGTGCCAGGACCTGACCGGGACCGGCCTGCGCCGCCGTAGTGTGCAGCGAGTTCATGCCGTGCTCCGCGCCGGCCTGCAATACGCAATGCGAGAGGAACTGATCCCGCGCAACGTCGCCAAGCTCGTCCAAATCCCAGCGCCGGTCGAACACGTTGGCCGCTCACTGTCGCCAGATGAGGCGAAGAAGCTCATAGAGGCCGCGAAATCGGATCGGCTGTACGCCCTCTTCGTTGCGGCCGTCTATCTAGGATTGCGTCGCGGGGAACTGCTCGGCCTGCGATGGGAGCACGTCGACCTAGAGGCCGAGACACTCCAGATTGTGCAGACCCTGCAGCGGGTCGACGGTCGGATCCAGGTCTTGCCGCCCAAGACGCGGTACTCGCGTCGCACCGTCCCGCTGCCACCCCAAGTCGTCGACGCCCTCCGTGCCCACAAGGCTGCCCAGGGCAAGGAGCGGTTGGCGAATGGCGCGGCGTGGCAAGACACCGGCATTGTGTTTGCCTCCAGGATCGGCACACCCATGGAACCCGACAACCTGCGCCGGAACTGGTACCGCGTCCGCCAGGTCCTCGACGAGCCCTTGCCTCGATTCCACGACCTGCGGCACACCTGCGTGACCCTGCTCCTGACCGAGGGGGTACCCCCGCACATCGTTCAGCAGATCGTCGGGCACAGCGCCATCGACGTGACGATGACGATCTACGCACATACCTCGCTGGAGGAGAAGCGGAAGGCGCTCAGGCTGCTCGGGGAGCGGTTGTCATGACGCGCGTCCGGGCGCGTTGCTGTCAATTACTGCTGTCAACGTGCTCAGGAGACCAGAAACCGTAGATCTAGCAACGCTGTGACCTGCGGTTTTGTTGGTGGCCAGGGGCGGGGTCGAACCGCCGACCTTCCGATTTTCAGTCGGACGCTCGTACCAACTGAGCTACCTGGCCGTGGGTGCACGTGCGTGGTGACCATGCACCCAGAACATGCGATCGCGGCGGTCTCGTGCCGAAGCCCGGGGGACCGTCGCGACTGCAGGATCATAGCCGATCCGTGCTGCCCGCTCACAACCGGCTGCAATCGCGGAATAGCCGCGTGTGCAACCAAGTTGCGTCCCCCATGAAGGCAATCACCTTCGCCGAGTACGGCGACCCCGACATCCTCCAGCTCTCCGACCTCCCCGACCCCAAGGTGGGCCCGGGCGAGGTGCTGATCCGCGTGCGCAGCGCGGCCGTGAACCCCGTCGACTGGAAGGTCCTCAAGGGCTACCTCGACGGCCTCATGGTCGTGGAGTTCCCCGCGATCCCCGGCTGGGACGTGGCCGGAGTCGTCGAGGCGGTCGGTCCCGACACCCCCGAGTGGGCCGTCGGCGACGAGGTGATCGCCTACGCCCGCAAGGACTGGGTGCAGGGCGGCACCTTCGCCGAGCTCGTCACCGCGCCGGTGCGCACCGTCGCGCGCAAGCCCAAGTCGCTCGACTGGCACCAGGCGGCCGGCCTCCCGCTCGCCGGCCTCACGGCATACCAGCTGCTGGCTCGGCTGGGGATCAAGGACGGCGAGACCGTCCTCGTGCACGCCGCCGCGGGTGGCGTCGGCATCTTCGCCGTCCAGATCGCCCGCGCCCTCGGCGCGCGCGTGATCGGCACCGCCTCCGAGGGCAACCACGAGTTCCTGCGCGGGCTGGGTGCCGAGCCCGTGACGTATGGCGCCGGGCTGGCCGAGCGCGTCCGTGGGCTCTCGCCCGACGGCGTGGACGTCGTGGCCGACTTCGTGGGCGGCGTCCTGGACGTGACGCAGGCGGTCCTCGCCGACGGTGGCCGACACGGGTCGATCGCCGACGGGACGGTCGCTGACGCCGGTGGCATCGCCGCCTGGGTGCGACCGAACGCGGAGGACCTGACGGCGCTGGGTGAGCTGGCCGACTCCGGCCGGCTGACCGTCCCGGTGGCCGAGGTGTTCGCGCTCGCGGACGCGGCCAAGGCGTTCGAGCTCAGCCAGACCGGACACGTCCGCGGCAAGATCGCCATCGAGGTCAGCGTCTGACGGACCCTGGCAGGATGCGAAGAGGCCCGCACTCGCGTGCGGGCCTCTTGGCTTTTCGAGCGACCCCGACCGGGCTCGAACCGGCGACCTCCGCCGTGACAGGGCGGCGCGCTAACCAACTGCGCTACGGGGCCTAGATGGTGCTTTTACTGCGTATCCCCAACGGGATTCGAACCCGTGCTACCGCCGTGAAAGGGCGGGGTCCTAGGCCGCTAGACGATGGGGACCAGTTCAACGGCCCCCCGCCGTTAGCGCCAGGCGCGGATCCGTCGAGGACTCGCGAAAGCATACGGGCAGACTGCCCGGATATCCAAAACGGCTCCGACGGCCCCAGCCGGACCGGGTCAGGACGGCTCCGACAACCCATCCCCAAGGGGTATGCCGGGCGCCTCTTCAGGCGCGTGCATCCCGCAGCGCCGCGCGCACGAGGTCGATGGCGGCGGCCTCGCTGAGGCCGGCTCGGGCGGCGCGGATGGCGTACTCGGCGGCGATGCGGTGCAGCGCCACGTCCAGGGGCTGGGAGCCCGCCGCGACGACCGTGCCGGCGCGACTTCGAGTGGTGACCAGCCCCTCGGCCTCGAGCTCCTTGTAGGCCCGGGCCACGGTGTTGACTGCAAGGCCCAGGTCGGCGGCCAGCCCGCGCACGGTCGGGAGCCGGTCGCCCTCTGCGAGGGTGCCGCCGGCGATCAGCCCGGCCAGCTGTGCCCTGACCTGCTCGAACGGTGGCTCGTGCGACGACAGGTCGACGTAGACCGGCAGGGGGCTCACCCGCCGCTCGCAGCCCTGGGCGGCGCCGCCCACTCCAGCAGGCGGTCGACGTCCCAGGTCGTGACGATCCGGTCGGGGTCGATCCCGAGCTGTTCGGCGCGCTCGCAGCCGTACGCCTTCATCTCCAGCTGCCCCGGGGCGTGGGCGTCGGAGTCGATCGCGAACAAGCAGCCGACCTCCATCGCCAGCCGGATCAGCTCGTCCGGGGGGTCGCGTCGCTCGGGACGACTGTTGATCTCGACAGCGGTGCCGTGCTCTGCACACGCCTCGAACACGGCGCGCGCGTCGAACTCCGACTGCGCTCGCGTACCCCGTGAACCCTCGACGAGTCGGCCGGTGCAGTGGCCCAGCACGTTGACGCGGGGGTTGGAGACCGCCGCCACCATCCGCGTGGTCATCGGCGCCCTGTTCATCTTGAGCTTGGAGTGGACGCTCGCGGTGACGAGGTCGAGCCTGGCGAGCATCGCCTCGGTCTGGTCCAGCGACCCGTCGTCGAGGATGTCGACCTCGATCCCCTTGAGCAGCCGGAACTGCCCACCCAGCGACGCGTTGATCGCGTCGACGATCGACAGCTGCTTGGTCAGTCGCTCGGCCGTGAGGCCGTTGGCCACGCGCAGCTGGGGGGAGTGGTCGGTGAGGACCAGCCACTCGTGGCCGAGCTCGACAGCGGTCAGCACCATCTCCTCGATGGGGCTGCCCCCGTCGGACCAGTTGGAGTGAGAGTGGCAGTCGCCCCTGAGCTGGGCGAGCAGGTCCGTGCCGCCCTTCGCGAGCGGCTTCGCCTTGCCCTGCAACGACTCCAGGTATGCCGGGAGCTCGCCATCCAGGGCTTCGCTCACCACCGTTGCGGTGGACTTCCCGATCCCGGCGAGATCCTGCAGGGTCCCGGCCTCGTGGCGGCTGTGGAGCTCGTCGTCGGGCGTCTCGCGGACCGTGACGACGGCCTTGCGGAACGCCTCGACCCGGTAGGAGCCTGCACGTTCCCGCTCGAGGAGGAAGGCGATGCGCCGCAGGGCCTCGTCGGGCTCGACGGGGGCGGTGAGCGGTTCGACGGAGGCGACCACGGTGCTACCCCTTGAACTGCTGCCGGATCATGAAGTCCCAGACCCGGTCGCCTCCGAGGGTCCTGGTGGCGATGAGGGCACGGGCGGCGGGCGTCACGACGTAGCGCGACCTGGGGTGGCGCGACTCGATGGCCCTGACGATGACCTTCGCGACGGCCTCAGGGCCGGTGGCGACCATGGGGTTGCCGTAGCCGCCGGTGGTGTTGCTGGCGCTGGAGGCCAGCAACGCGGCATACGGTGAATGTTCTTGTGTCGCAGCGGCATCGGAGGTGAGGGCGGTCTCCTCGAAGCCGGTACGGATGAGCCCGGGTTCGATGAGGCTGACGCCGATGCCGAAGCCGCGTACCTCGTTGCGCAGGGCGTCGGTGATGGCCTCCACGGCGTACTTGGTCGCGTGGTAGTAGCCGCCGACGGGGAAGGTGAAGCGGCCGCCCATCGAGCCGATGTTGACGACGCGGCCGCTGTGGGCCTCACGCATGGCCGGAAGGACGAGCTGGGTGAGCCGGGCGAGGCCGAACACGTTGGTCTCGAACATCGTCCGCACCTTGTCGAGGTCGGTCTCCTCGACGGTGCCGTACTCGCCGTAGCCGGCGTTGTTGACCAGGGCGCCGACGGTGCCGTGCTCGGCCTCGATCGTCTTGACCGCGCTGGACATCGACTCCTCGGAGGTGACGTCGAGGGCGAGGACCCGCGCACCGGCGGCTTCGAGTTCGGTGAGGGTCTCGGTGCGACGGGCGGTGGCATAGACCGTGTGGCCGCGTGCCACGAGCGTCTCGGCTGCGGCCCGGCCGATGCCGGACGAGCAGCCGGTGACGAGGACCGGTCCGGTGGGTGCGGCGCTCACTGCCCCTCGCCCGGGCCCTTGGACCCGGCGGGCCCGGCGGGCCCCGTGGGTCCGGTGGGTCCGTCGCTGTTGCGGCGGGCGAGCCAGCGCTCGACGCCTGCGTAGGCCAGCCACCCCGCTGCCAGCGCGGTGCCGAACACGACCCACGTGTTGAGGTCGGGGAACACGGCCTCGAGGCCCTCGCGGACCACGACGATCGCACAGACGGCGACGACGATGGGGGCGAAGGCCGCGACGCCGCCGGGTCGCTGCCCGGGGCGCTGCCCGGTGGTGGGACTCATGCGGCCAGTCTGCCCCATGACCTGCTGGGAAAGGGTCACACGTCCCGGGCGCTGCGAGATGCGTTGCCGCGCGGGCGGATCCGCACCGCAGGGATGGCGGGGGCTGGCAGATGCTTGACCTCACCGGCATACCCGTCCACCTCGCCGAACCGCGCCGAGTGGGCCATCCACTCCTCGCGGGCGGTGACGATCTCCTCGTGGCTGCGGCCCACGAAGTTCCACCACATGACGATCTCCTCCTCGAACGGCGGCCCGCCGAGGAGGAGCGCGCGAGCGGGGTCGTCCGTGGTGTTGGTGAGGATGAGTGCCGTGGTCGTCGTGGGGAGGTAGGCCATGGCGCTGCGGGGGGTGCCGGTGCCGTTGACGGTGAGTCCGGCGCTGTCGGCCAGCACCCCGTGCTCGTATGCCGCGTCGAGAGCGAGCTCGACACTCGCCCCCGCGTCGACGGTGACCTCGGCGCCCAGCAGGGGGGTGAACGTGTCGACCGGTGAGGTCTGGCCGGCGAGGGTGCCGAGGAAGACGCTCAGGGTGGCGCCGTCGAGCCGGACGGGGGTTGGCTCGTGGTGCTGGAAAGCCTTGGGGGCGTTGCGATGTGCCTCGGGTAGGGCGACCCACAGCTGGGCTCCGTGGAGGACGGTGGTGCCGGGGGTGGACACCTCGGAGTGGGCGATGCCGAGCCCGCCGGTCATCAGGTTGACCGCGCCGGGACGGATGACGGCGTGCGAGCCGAGGCTGTCGCGGTGCTCGATCTCGCCGGTGAACAGCCAGCTGACGGTCTGCAGCCCGCAGTGGGGGTGGGGCGGGACGTCCATGCCACCCGAGCCGGCGACGTCGTCCGGGCCGTAGTGGTCGGCGAAGCACCAGGCGCCGACGAGGGAGCGCTGACGCTGGGGGAGGGTGCGCCGCACGGTCATGGCTCGAGGCCCACCGAGCGGTACGTCGCGGGGTTCGAGGATCTCCACGCMGTCCGCTCGTGGAGTCGTGGAGCAGACCGTCTCCTGTGGCTGCGTCTCGACATTGCTCACGAACCCAGTCTGCACCGAACGCAGGAAGGGAGGGTGTGTGGTCCGGAGTCAGGAGCTCTCGGAGTTGGGGCGTTGCCCGTTGACGGTGGCGAACAGGCTGGTCATGGCTGTCATCGCTTCGGGCTTGGCCTTGTAGTACACCCACACGCCACGCTTCTCCCGGTCGAGCAGACCCGCCTCGTGCAGCACCTTGAGGTGGTGACTGATCGTCGGCTGCGACAGGTCGAACGAGTCGTTGAGGTCACAGACGCAGGCTTCACCGCCCTCGTGGGACAGCACCATGGACATCAGGCGCAGCCGCACCGGGTCGGCGATGGCCTTGAGCAGCCCGGAGACCTGTTCGGCCTGGGCGGTCGTCATGGGCTCGCGGGCCAGCGGGGCACAGCAGGCCAGCGCGCTGTCGGGCTGGATCAGCGGCAACTCGATCACAGAATTAGACACGCATCTATATTGACAGACGACGATGTTCGATGGCAAGGTGGCGGCACATAGACATTCATCTATCCATTGGAAGGAGAACCGCCATGCACCCTTACCTGTCCGACCTGATGGCCGAAGCGCACCGGCAGGACCTGCTCCGGGAGGCAGACCGGCACCGGCTCGTCAGGCAGGCTCGTGGGGCTCGTCCCCGCGGCAGACTGGCTCAGTGGCAGGCCGCGGTGGCGCAGGTCGGCGAGAAGGTTCGCCTGCTCGCCAACCCCGCGCCCGCCGCGAACGTCGTCTGCGCCCCGCAGCCGGTCTGCTGCCCCGCCTGATACGCAAAGCCGAGAGGCGCTCAGGAGCCAGTTGGCTTTCGCGAGGCCCCCGTCGGACGCGCATCGGCGGGAATATTCGGCCGGCATTCGGGATCGTTGGGGTTGTGTTCGCGGGATCCTCGTCGCACGATGCAAGGGCGACCGCCCATGTGCGCCCCAGCCATGGGCAGGGTCCACGGGGTGGTGGGGTCGAGGGCGCGCCGCGCAGGCTGATTCCACGACCCTAGGAGTGCCATGCGCATCACACGGATCGCCGCGTTGACCGCAGCGATCACCATCGCAGTACTGACGCCGGGGCTGGCACAGGCGGCCCCGATCACGCCCGGTGGATCCACCGAGGTCACCGTCGGCAGCAATGACAACCTGTTCTCCCAGAACAAGCAGAACGAGCCGGGCATTGCCGTCAACCCCGTCAACCCGTCGATCCTGGCGGCCGGCGCGAACGACAACATCGACCTGGAGGCATGCAACGCAGGTGACGACCGCACCTGTCCCTTCACCCCGGGTGTGGGGGTCTCCGGCATCCAGTTCTCCACCGACTCGGGGCGCACCTGGACCCAGCCGACCTACACCGGCTATTCGGCACGGGTCGCGCCGAGCTGTCTCGGGGCACCCGACACCGCTGCAGGCACGCCGCCACCCGGCGACACGGGGTGTGTCCCCTCGGCGAATGGCCCGATCGGGACCTTGCCCGGCTACGTCGAGCTGGGCCTTGTCTCCAATGGCGACCCCGAGCTGGTCTTCGGCCCGAGGCCCTCGTCGAACGGCTCCTTCTCGTGGGCCAACGGTCAGCGCCTCTACTACGCCAACATCGCCACGCCGTTCCCGGGCGCAGCGCCCTTCGGTGGGGACGCCGCCATCGCCGTTTCGCGGACCGACAACATCGCGGGCGCAATCGCCGGTCAGAACTCGGCCTGGATGGCCCCGGTCATCGTGACGAAGCAGAACAACGCCCTCTTCAGCGACAAGGAGCAGATCTGGGCCGACAACGCCGAGTCGAGTCCCCACTTCGGCAACGTGTACGTCTGCAACGTCGGCTTCCGGGGCACCGCAGGCTCGGAGCCCGTTCTCTTCGCCCGGTCGACCGACGGTGGAGCGACGTGGCGTACCCGGCAACTGACAGCGGCGACAAACAACGGACAGACCGGAGGCCGACAGGGCTGCGGCGTCCGGACGGACAGCCACGGGGTGGTGTTCGTGGTGTGGGCCGGTACCGACATCAACACCCGGGGCGACGTCTTCTTCCAGGCACGCTCCTTCGACGGTGGCGTCAACTTCGAACGCCCACGCGTCGTGGCTCGGGTCGCCGGTCTTGGACAGTTCGACCCCGTGCAGGGTCGGTTCACCATCGACGGGATCGCCGGAGCTCGGACCAGCAACTTCCCGAGCGTCGACATCGCGAACGGGTCTCCGTCCGGGCAGGACGCCACGGACCAGATCGTGCTCAACTGGGCTGACAGTCGTGCTGGACTGAACCAGGAGAAGGCGTTCGTGAGCACCTCGACGAATGGTGGCGAGTCCTACAGCACACCGCAGGCAGTCAGCGACGCAGGGGATCGGGCCAACTTCCCGGCCATCGCGATCTCCCCTGACGGCACTGATGTGTGGCTGGTCTACAACGCGTGGCTCGACCCGTGGCGCAGCGACACGACTTCCGCGCGACGTGTGCTCGGGGTGGTCAGGCACGCTGAGGTCAGCGCCAGCACCGGCGTGATCTCCGGCTGGACCACGCTGCTCCGCGGGCCGATCGGCGATGGTCGCGCCTCCAGCGCCAACGGACTGACCTCGGAGTTCCTGGGCGACTACAACTACGTCGTGGCCACGCGGGACTTCGCCGCGGGTGTCTGGAATGACATGCGGGACGGCGCTGTCTGCCCGGCGATGAATGCCTACCGGCAAGCCTTCTTCGAGGACGTGACCGGTGGCGCGACTGCACCGATCGTCGGCGACGAGAAGGAAGACCAGGAACAGGCAGCCGAGCTCCCCGCCAGCCACTCGACCGACTTGCGGCCCGGCCCGAACAACCAGTGCCCGCCGCACTTCGGCAACTCCAGCATCTATGGAGGCAGCTTCAGCGACGACAGCTGACCACCCCGATCCGGTGCCTTGCGTGGTGCCGTTCGCGATTACTTCGGGCGGCACCACGTACGAGGACGGTGGGCCCCGTGGGACTCGAACCCACAACCTACGGATTAAAAGTCCGCAGCTCTAACCATTGAGCTAGAGGCCCTGGCTGCCTGTTGGCGAGCCGCAGGTCAGCGTAGCCAACGCCGAGCGAGTGTCCCCACTCTGTTCAACCCTCTGGGGACGACGATCAACGGCTCTGGCGTTCAACGGCTCTCGGCCAGACAGGTCTCGTGGGAGATGGACCGCGGACAGCCGCGCCAGTCCGAGCCGATCACCCCGCCGAGCGCGACCATCGCCACGAGGCTGATCACGACGGCATACCCGGCGGTGCGCAGGCTCCGCAGGAGCGCTGCACGCACGAGCAGCGCGGCGAGCAGGCAGCCAGCGGCCAGCAGGATCGACAGGCGGGTTCCCGCTGGGTCCGTCGACCGCCCGAAGCCTCCGCCCGAGCACCCGGAGATCCCGCACATCCCGAGCCACGCCATGAACCCGAAGAACGCGAAACCCGCCACCCCTGCGGCAATCACGAGTGCCGACACGACGGTGCCGGCCACACGACCAGCTCGGGGGCTCGGCAGCTCGGGGGGCACCCGCCCACTGTGTCCTATCCGGCCCAGGCATCGGGGGATCCTGACACGAACCCCACCCGTGCATCGTGCGCAGCCCGGAACCCCCTCGCCCCGCGAGCCGTTGGCCCGACATGAGCACCCTCACCTGTCCCAAGTGTGGTTCCGACATGCGCAGCTACGAGCGCAACCGGGTCCACGTCGACCAGTGCACGGGTTGTGGCGGCCTGTTCCTCGACCGCGGGGAGCTCGAGGCCCTCGTCGCCGCGGAGAACGCGTGGCACCAGCCACCCGCGGCCGCAGCACCGACCCCGCAGCCGCCCGTCCCGCAGCCCCCGCAGCAGCAGGGTGCGTGGCAGCAGCAGCCGGCCCAGGGCTACCAGGCGCCCTACCGCTCGACGTCGAAGGCGCCCTACGGCGGGCAGCACGGCTACGGCCAGCACCGCAAGAAGTCGTTCCTCAGCGAGCTCTTCGACTGAGCGCGGCACGCTCCTGCACCCTCGCCGCCGGAACCGCAGTCAGGTGGCACCCGGTCGTTCGCGCGGCCACGGTCAGGCGCACCTGAGACACTGGGCGCGATGAAAAACGAGCCCAGCGGCCGACCCGGTCCGCGCCGCCCCGCCTTCTTCGGCCCCACGGCGATGGAGGCGCAGGGCGGCACGGTCCCCGATCCCGCGCAGGTCACCGAGATCGCCCACGAGACGGCGGCGGTCCTGGTGGGCACCGGTCGCGCCAACGACGACCCCGCCCTCACGGCGCGCCTGGTCGCCCTTGTCGACGAGCTCGGGCTGGTCACCGTCGCCGAGCTCTGGGCTGACCGCCCCGCGCGGAGCCTGCCGGGTGCCCTCTGGCGGCTCTACGCGTTGCGCGAGTGGGTGCAGCGCAGCCCCGGTGAGGCCAGTGCCGACTACGCCGCCGGGATCCGCTTCACCGACGTCAACCATGCCGTGGCCGGCGTCGCCGAGCCGCCCGGCCCCGCCGAGCTCCGCGAGCTCAGCGACGCGATCCTGCGCGGAGTCTTCGCGGGCGACTTCGCCGTTGCGCTGCAACGGGCTGCGGCGTTCTGTCGCGTCGTGGCCGCGGGCCGCGCCGACCGCGCCGACACGACCGACGCCCAGGACCGCGAGGCCGCCGCGCAGCAGACCCGCCGGGCCGCGTCGATGCTCTCGACAGCCGAGGATCTCGAGGCCGGGGCCCGCCTGTGGCGTGCCGGCGAACTCACCTGAACGGCCCCTTGCGTCGCGGTAAACACGCCGCAGGTGGAACAACTCCCGAGGGTCCGGGGTTACAGTCGGACGTGCGTCGGGCCGCGGTAGCCCCGGGTCCCAACTGAAGCCGCTACGAGCGGCCGCGCGCCGTGAGGCGCTCCCGGCCCGACGCACAAATGTTCACCTCCCGGCCACCTCTGCCGGCCGCTCCACAAGCCTTGGTATGCCGCGTGCGCGCCCCGTCGCTCAGCTGTCCTGGGGCCGCGGTCCGGCACCCGGGCAGACGCCCTGGTGGACCCGTGAGTCCTCGCGCGAGACGCGACGCGAACGGCGACCCGGGCCGCTCCAGCCGCACACGCGGCATACGGCATGGCTGAACGAACCCCGGTCCTCGACATCGCGAGGTTCGACCGGAGGGGCACCGCCGAC
Source organism: Pedococcus sp. P2_E5 (assembly GCF_056403895.1). Taxonomy (NCBI): domain Bacteria; kingdom Bacillati; phylum Actinomycetota; class Actinomycetes; order Micrococcales; family Intrasporangiaceae; genus Pedococcus; species Pedococcus sp. P2_E5. The sequence goes on along the minus strand of NZ_JBFUEP010000030.1, from coordinate 91,019 downwards.
ATCGGGGGACATGGCACCCATCATCAGGCATAGCCGGATGGGACTAGTCGTGATGGTGTCCGGTATGGCCCATCTGGGTGGTTCCGGGGCATCGCGGGTCAAGAGATAGCAAACTAGGTGCGCCGTTCGGCCTTGCCTCGGTTAGCGTTTCATCCATGACCAAGGAACCGCGCGCCGGTGCTGACCTGACCGACGACGCGCTTCAGGACGAGATCGAGCTGGTGGGCGACCTGGTCGTCGCCGCGACTGCCAGCGACGAGCCACTCACCGAGGACGAGATCGACAAGGCCCTCGGGATCGAGCGCGGGCACCCGACGTCGTCCGAGGACACGCCGAGCGCCGCGCACCGGGTCTGGAAGCGGCAGAACGCCTGATCGCTGGCGCGGCACCCGCTGCCTGCCCGCGATCGGATGCGCCCAGTTGCGCTTTCTCGTGCCCTTGCCCGTAGCATCGTCCACGGCCATCCCCCCTTGCGTGACCGGAGAGAACCGTGGGCTTTCGCCTCACCCCCCAGGAGAACAGTTTTTACGATCTGTTCGCCAAGTCCGCTTCCTACCTCGTGCTCGGCTCGCGTGAGCTGACGACGCTGCTCGGAGTTCCACACGCCGAGCGCGAAGCCGTCGCGACGAAGATGCGGGAGATCGAGCACGCCGCTGACGAGGCGACCCACGAGATCATCCGCAAGGTGAACAGCTCGTTCATCACGCCGTTCGACCGTGAGGACATCCACGGTCTCGCGTCCACGCTGGACGACTGCATGGACATGATGGACGCTGCCGTAGACCTGATCGTCCTCTACCGCATCGGCGACCTCCYGGCCGGCGTCTCCGACCAGGTCGAGGTCCTCTCCCGGATGTCGGAGCTGACGGCCGACGCGATGCCGCGTTTGCGCTCGATGAAGGACCTCTCCGGCTACTGGATCGAGATCAACCGCCTCGAGAACCAGGCCGACCAGATCTACCGCCGTCTGCTCGCGGGTCTGTTCAACGGCGACTTCGGTGCCGACACCCTCACGATCATGAAGCTCAAGGAGGTCGTCGAGGAGCTCGAGGCCGCCGCTGACGCGTTCGAGAAGGTGGCTCACAAGGTCGAGAGCATCGCGGTCAAGGAGTCCTGAGCCTCCCCATGGACTGGCTTCCGATCGGAATCGTCATCGCCCTGGCGATGGGCTTCAACTACACCAACGGTTTTCACGATGCGGCCAACGCGATCGCGACCTCGGTCTCCACGCGCGCACTGACGCCACGCGTTGCGCTGCTCATGGCCGCGGTGGCCAACCTCTTCGGTGCGTTCTTCGGCAAGAAGATCGCGGACACCGTCGGCAAGGGCATCATCGAGGCGCCCTCGGGCAACCCCGGTCTGGTGATCTGTGCGGCCGCCCTGATCGGGGCCATCGGGTGGAACCTGCTGACCTGGTGGTACGGCCTGCCGTCGTCCTCGTCCCACGCGCTCATCGGCGGCCTGGGTGGCGCCGCGCTGGCTGCCGGCGCCGACGTCAAGTGGACCGGCATCTTCCACAAGGTCATCATCCCGATGATCGCCTCGCCCCTCGTGGGCATCCTGCTCGGCTACGTCGTCATGACCACGATCATGTGGCTGTTCCGCCGAGCCCACCCGGGTCGAGTCTCGCGGGGCTTCCGGTACGCGCAGACCGCATCCGCCGCGGCGATGGCCTTCGGCCACGGCCTGCAGGACGCGTCCAAGACCGCCGGTGTCGTCGTCCTCGCGTTGACCGTGGGTGGCCACTACGACGGCAAGGGCATTCCACTCTGGGTGCTGCTCATGAGCGCCATCGTGATCTCCCTCGGCACGTATGCCGGTGGGTGGCGCATCATGCGTACCCTCGGCCGCCGGATCATCCACCTCGACCCCCCGCAGGGTTTCGCCGCGGAGACGACAGCTGCCTCGATCCTCTACGTCGCGGGCATGGCGTTCGGCGCCCCGATCTCGACGACCCACACGATCACCTCGGCGATCATGGGCGTCGGTGCGACCAAGCGGCTGTCTGCCGTGCGGTGGGGTGTGGCCGGCAACATCGTCGGCGCGTGGGTCCTGACCTTCCCGGGCGCCGGGCTCGTGGCCGCCGTCAGCTGCCTCCTGATCAACCTCTTCGTCTGACCCGCCGCCGCTTTATCGCACTTCTGGCCACTGGCTTTCCCGCACTTCTGGCCACTGGTGCCGGGTGCGAGCCGGGTGTGACGGGTCTGGTGCCGCACAGGTGGCCAGAAGTCGGGGGAGTCCCGCACTTCGGGCCACTGGTGCCGGGTGTGAGCCGGGTGTGACGGGTCTGGTGCCGCACAGGTGGCCAGAAGTCGGGGGCTGGGGGCGGGGTCCAACAGCGGGTAGGCCGTTCGCGGCGGCGGCTGTCCACAGGCTCGGGCACTCGGCATACGCCATCCACAGCCTGAGCCGCGCCCGTCGTCAGGTGCGCCGTGACCGGTCAGCATCTCGACCATGCGAACCACGAATCCCAGATGCTGGGCCGACCTTCCGCAGCCGTTCCTGTGGAAGGAGGCCCAAGCGGCGGGCCTGAGCCACGCGGCCCTGTCGGGTGCCGTGAGAAGGCGTGAGGTGATCAAGATCGCTCCGTCGTTGTATGCCGTGCGCGAACCCTGGCTCCAGCTCGACCCGACCCAGCTGCACGTTGCCCTCGCACGGGCGGCGCAGGCGTCGATCCCCGAGTCCGTCGTGAGCCACGTCAGCGCCGCGCTTGCCCACGGTCTCCCCACACCACAGGGACCCGTGGGCAAGGTGACACTCACGGCGCGGGAGTCGTCGCGGACCAGCTATCCCGACGACTGGCGCCGGGTGCTGCAGGCGAAGCTGCCCGCGGAGCACGTCTCCAAGAACGACGGAGTCGTGATGACCACGCCCGCCAGGACGGTGGTGGACTCGTTCAGGCAGAGTCGCTTTCGTGATGCACTGGCGATCGCCGACGCGGCAGTCCGAGGAGAGCTGGTCGAGGTGGACGAGTTACGGGCGATGCGGGCATTCCAGTCGCGCTGGCCGGGCATCCGCCTCGCGGAGGAAGGGCTCGCGCTCGTGGATGGACGCAGGGAGAGCTGGCTCGAGTCGGCGTCGGTGGCTGTGGCTCATCGACGCGGATACTCGGTCCCGGACAGCCAGATCCGCATCCACGACATGGACGGCGTCTTCGTTGGAAGGGTCGACCACCTGTGGCGACGAGCCGGGGTGATCGGCGAGGCCGACGGTCGCGGCAAGTACCTCGGGGACTTCGACGGGGATGACGCGACGGCGGAGCAGATCGCCGAGATCGTCCTGGCCGAACGTGATCGCGAGCGTGGCCTGGAGTCCCTGGGCTTCGCCGTCGCCCGATGGGGTACCGCTGATCTGCGTGACTACGGAGAGGGCATGTGTCGAGCGCTGGCGGCTGCCCAGCGTCGAGCTCGCCCTGAGTCGATCAGGTGCCTATGGCGCAGCAACGACGACGATCCCCTGCAGCCGTGGATCTGGCCTCCGGCCGAGTCGTCAGCCATGTACCCAGCGGCCTGACGGGCGATCCCGCCCGACTTCTGGCCGCTGGTGTGGCACCGGGGCCCGGGTCTGGCGACTCTGTGAGGCATGAGTGGCCAGAAGTCGGGGAGAGGTGGTGGCCGGACTGGGGGCGGGGCGACGAACTGGGGGTGGGCGAGGAGCTGGGGTCAGCCGAAACGGCCGCTGATGTAGTCCTCGGTGGCCTTGACACCCGGGTTGTTGAAGATCTTCTGGGTGTCGGCGACCTCGACCAGCTTGCCGGGCTTGCCGGTCGCCGCGAGGTTGAAGAAGGCCGTCTGGTCGGAGACCCGCGCCGCCTGCTGCATGTTGTGGGTGACGATCACGATCGTGTACTTGCTCTTGAGCTCCGAGATCAGGTCCTCGATGGCCAGCGTCGAGATGGGATCGAGCGCCGAGCAGGGTTCGTCCATCAGCAGCACCTGGGGCTCGACCGCGATCGCCCGGGCGATGCACAGCCGCTGCTGCTGGCCACCGGACAACCCCGCGCCGGGCTTGGCCAGCCGGTCCTTGACCTCGGTCCAGAGGTTGGCCCCGTTCAGCGACTTCTCGACCACCTCGTCGAGCTTGGCCTTCCCGCGGACGCCGTTGAGCCGCAGCCCGGCCGCGACGTTGTCGTAGATCGACATCGTGGGGAACGGGTTCGGCCGCTGGAACACCATTCCGACCGTCCGACGCACCGCCACCGGGTCCACGCCCGACGCGTACAGGTCCTGGTCGTCGAGCATGACCTTGCCCTCGACCCGACCGCCGGGGATCACCTCGTGCATCCGGTTCAGGGTGCGCAGGAAGGTCGACTTCCCGCAGCCGGACGGCCCGATGAACGCGGTCACCGAGCGTGGTTCCACCGTCATCGTGACGCCTTCGACGGCCTTGAACGCGCCGTAGTAGACGTTCAGGTCACTGACGTCGATTCGCTTGGCCATGGTCTGTTCTTTCGTCCTTCGGATCGAGTATGCCGGGTGGCCGGCACGGTCGCGGAGCGGAGTTTCGGGTGGCTTACTTCTTGACGGAGCCGAGGCGGGCGATGACACGCCCGGCAAGGTTGAGGAGCAGGATCAGCAGGATGAGCGTCAGCGCGGCAGCCCAGACGCGGTCGACCGCGGGCTGCAGGCTCTCGGTCCGGTCCTGGTTGATCATCGTGGGGAGCGTCGGCATCAGGCCGCCGAACAGGTCGGTGGCGATCGACTTCGAGTACGGCCCGAGGATCAGCAGCGGTGCGGTCTCACCCATGACGCGGGCCAGCCCCAGCAGGACGCCAGTGATGATGCCGGAGAACGCGGTCGGCAGGACGACCCGCACGATGGTCTTCCACTTGGGCACCCCCAGGGCGTACGCCGCCTCACGGAGCTCGTTCGGCACCAGCTTGAGCATCTCCTCGGTGGAGCGCACGACCACCGGCACCATCAGCAGCACGAGCGCGAGACACACCGCGAAGCCGACCCGCTGGAAGCCGAACGTCGTCACCCAGAGCGCATAGACGAACAGGCCGGCGACGATCGAGGGCACACCGGTGAGGATGTCGACCATGAAGGACACGGCCTTCGCGAGCCGGCCGCGGCCGTACTCCACGAGGTAGATCGCGGTCATCACCCCGATCGGCACCGAGATGGCGGCGGTCGTCAGGCCCTGGATGAGGGTGCCCTGGATGGCGTGGACCGCGCCGCCACCCTCGCGGCGAGCAGTGATGCCCTTCTGCGAGTTCGTCCACCACTGCGCGTCGAGGAGCAGGTGTGCGCCCTTGCTGACGACGGTCCACAGGATCCACAGCAGGGGTACGAGGGCGAGCAGGAACGCGCCCCACATCACGACCCGCGCCAGCTGGTCCCTGATCTCGCGTCCTCTGGCCGGGTGGCCCAGAGCTGGGATCGTGGAGCCGTTGGAGGCCTGGTCGGGGCGCACGGTGTCGACGGTGCTCATTCGATGAACGCCTTCCTGCGCTCGATCACGATGCGGGCGATCGCGTTGACGATGAAGGTCAGCACGAACAGCACCAGCCCGGCCGCGATGAACGCGCCGGTCTTGGCGGGGGAGTCGAACTCCCCGGCGTTGTTGGCGATGCGCGACGCGAAGGTCTCGCCACCGTTGAACAGGGACCAGGTCCAGCCGGTCCCGGCGGCCAGCGTCGAGAGGATGATCGTGACGGCGATGGTCTCGCCGAGCGCGCGGCCGAGAGCCAGCATGGCGGCCGAGATGACTCCGGCCTTGCCGAACGGCAGCACCGCGACGCGGATCATCTCCCACTTGGTCGCGCCGAGGGCGAGCGCGCCCTCGGTGTGGGTGACGGGCGTCTGCGCGAACACCTCGCGCGACAGCGCCGTGACGATCGGGAGCACCATGATCGCCAGGACGATGCCGACGAACAGGATCGTGCTCCCGCCGCTGATGCCCGCGTCGGAGAAGAGGGGGAACCAGCCCAAGGTGTCCTTGAGGAAGTTCTGGACCGGCTCGAACACCGGGCCGAACGTCTTCAGGCCCCAGATGCCGTAGACGATCGAAGGCACCGCTGCGAGCAGGTCCACGAGGTTGGCCGCCGGGCGCGAGAGCCACGTCGGCGCGTACTGCGTGATGAACAGCGCCACCGCCACCCCGACCGGGACCGCGATGACCATGCCGATGGTGGAGACGGCGATGGTGGTCCACAGCAGCTCGACGATCCCGAACCGCAGGTCCGATCCGTTGTCGACCGACCACTCTCGCGAGGTGAGGAAGTTGACCTTGTCGTCGGCGATCGCCGGGATGGCATGCCAGAGCAGGAAGGCCCCGACCAGCGACACGAGGCCGATGACGAAGATCCCGGCACCCTTGGCCGCGCCGCCGAACAGGCGGTCGCCGAGCCGTCCGGTGCCGGCGCCATCGCCGCTCAGGGTGTGTCGGCCGTCGGGTCCGGGCAGCTCGTCAGCGATCGAAACGCCGGTTACGGAGCTCACGTTGCGCCTCTCGGTGCGTGTGGTCGTGGTGCGTGCGGTCGTGGTGGTGCGTGCTTCGTGCCAGTCATCAGACCAGATGTCGATGCATCCATCAGAACGGGTATGCCGGGGAGCTGGCAACCAGCCAGCCCCCCGGCATACCGGTGGGTCAGGACAGCGCCGCGATAGCGGCGTCGACCTTGGTGCGGACCTCGTCGGGGAGCGGCGCGTAGCCGATCTCCTCGAGGGACTTCTGGGTGTCAGCGGAGGCGAAGTGCGTCAGGAAGGCCTTGGTGAGGGCCGTCTTGGCGGCATCCTTGCCCTTGGAGCAGACGATCTCATAGGTCACCAGCAGGATCGGGTAGGCCCCGGCCTCCTTGGTGGCGTAGTCCAGCTTGAGGCGCAGGTCGTTGCCCTCGCCGTCGGCCTTCGCAGCGGAGACTGCCTTGCCAACGGACGCGCCGCTGAGCTCGACCGGGCCGGCACCGTTGTCGATCTGGGCGATGCCCAGGTTGTTGTCCTTGGCGTAGGACCACTCGGCGTACGTGATGCCACCCTCGGTGGCCTTGACGGCACCGGCGACACCCGCGGACTTCTCCTTGCCCTCACCCTTGCCGAGCCACTTCTTGCCGGGCTCGGTGGTCCAGGCAGCCGGGGCGGCGGCCTTGAGGTACTTGGTGAAGTTCTCGGTCGTGCCCGACTCGTCGGAGCGGAAGAAGACCTTGATCGGCTCGCTCGGCAGGGTCACGCCGGCGTTGAGCTTGGCGATCGACGCGTCGTTCCACGTCGTGACCTTGCCGCTGAAGATGTTGGCCGCGACCTCGGGAGTCAGGACGAGCTTGTCGACGCCCTTGACGTTGTAGGAGACCGCGATGGGACCGGTCACCATCGGCAGGTTCCAGGCGGGGGAGCCACAGAACTTCGCCGCGGCGTCGGCCTCGATGACCCCGTCCTTCTCGACCTTCTTGAGCGCGGAGTCGGAGCCGGCGAAGTCGACCTGGCCGGCGATGAACTGCTTGATGCCCGCACCGGAACCGGTCGGGTTGTAGTTGATGGTGGTGCCGGCGCACTCGTCCTGGAAGGACGAGATGGCCTCTTCGATGGCGTTCTTCTGTGCCGAGGAGCCCTCGCCGTTCAGGGTGCCGCTCTTGGGGCAGGCATCGGCGGCGGAGCTGGAGCTCGTGCTCGACGAACCGCCGGCGCCGCCGGCGTTGTCGTCGGAGCCGCACGCGGTCAGCGCGATCGAGCCGACCAGGGCGACGCTGGCCACGAGGCCAAGACGCTGAATCTTCACGGTGTTCAAACCTTTCCACAGGGGAAAATCAGGGGCGGGCATTCGTACCCGACGCCCCGAAGGTAGGCAGGGCGAGTGACGCAGCGGCCCGTGGAGGGTGAACGGACGGTGAACACCAGTCAGACATTCGAGGTCATCCCACCGACCCCCCGGGATGCAGGGGATGAACGAGAGGTCAGGAGCGCGTCAGGAGCGCCTCGGTGACGGGCCCGGGAGGAGGTCAGGAGTGGGCTCGGGGAGGGGCCAGGAGCGGGCTCGGGAAGGAGTCAGGAGCGGGCGTGGTGTGCCGGGAGATGGCGTTCGACGGCAACCACGCGGGCGCTCGCCCCGGTGCCTACGAGGTGGGCGACGAGGACCTCTCCTTTCGCCATCTTGTCGCGGGCCGCTGCCCGCAGCGCCCCCTCGACCAGGTCGGCCTCCGGCTCGTCGGGAGCCACCTGGGCGAGGAGCAACCCCAGCAGCGCCGGGAGCACCGGTCCGTGGCTGCAGAGCGCGGCCGGGGCGCCTCGCTCCACCAGCCGCTCGAGGTGCCGGACGGCGCGAGCCGGCTCCGCGGCATACCCCTCCTCGCTGAGGCCGTCCTTGGTCCGCATCGATGCTCCGAGCTGCGCCGCGAAGGGGCGCAGGGTGTCGGCGCACCGCACCGAGGGCGAGCTGACCAACCGCTTGACGCCGTATGCCGCGAGCACCGGTGCGATGGCCGCTGCGCGTTCCTGCCCGGCCGCGTCGAGCGGGCGCAGCTGGTCGTCCCTCGCCCACGAGCCGCGGCCCACCGCGTGGGCGTGGCGCACCAGGGCCAGCGGCCACGTCGTCAGGGTCCCCACGTTGTCGGCCCGCACGACCGCACGCAGCTGGTCACGGTCGCGGGCGTAGTCGAGGCGGTCCGAGGCGGTGACGACATCGAGCCAGCGCACCTCGTCGATCTCGTTCTGCAACGGCCCGGCGGGACTGGTGGCCTCGGCGGCCCAGTAGCGGACCTCCTTGGTGGCGGGCTGACCCGTCGCGTCCAGCACGGTGTACTCCGCGCCGGGCAGGGGCCGACCCAGCCCGACGGCCAGGGAGGTCTCCTCGAGCGTCTCGCGGACGGCGGCGACCGGCCACTCCTCGCCCGGGTCGAGCTTGCCCTTGGCCCACGACCAGTCGTCGTACTTCGGTCGGTGCACCAGCGCGACCTCGAGCTGACCGCGTCGGCGGCGCCACGGGATGGTGCCCGCCGCCGGGATCGGGGCCGTCAACGCCGACGGGCCTTGCGGCGGCGCTTGGCGTGCATCTCGATCATGGCGCTCTGCAGGTCGGCCAGTGGCTCGCCGTCCTCGTCGAAGTTGACCCGCGTCCACCGGCCGTCGCCGGTCAGCTTCCAGTGGGCGTAGGTGTCGCTCATGCCGCGAGCCATCAGCGACTGGAGGTCGGCGATGTGCTTGGGGTCGGCCAGGCGCACGAGGGCCTCGACCCTGCGGTCGAGGTTGCGGTGCATCATGTCGGCGCTGCCGATGTAGACCTCGGGCTCACCCCCACCGCCGAACAGGAACACCCGTGAGTGCTCGAGGAAGCGCCCGAGGACGGAGTGCACCGTGATGGTCTCCGAGAGCCCCGGCACGCCGGGGCGCAGCGAGCAGATGCCGCGCACCCAGATGTCGACGTCCACCCCGGCCTGCGAGGCGCGGTAGAGCGCGTCGATGAGCTGCTCGTCGACGATCGAGTTGAGCTTGAGCTGGACCAGCCCGCCTCGCCCGGCCTCGGCGTGGTCGATCTCGGCGTCGATGCGTTCGAGCAGCCCCGACCGGACGGACCTCGGTGCCACCAGCAGCCGCTTGAACTTGCTGCGGGGTGCGAAGCCGGAGAGCTGGTTGAACAGGCGGGCCAGGTCGTCGCCCACCTGCGGGTCGGAGGTCAGCAGGCCGAAGTCCTCGTAGAGGCGGGCGGTCTTGCCGTTGTAGTTGCCGGTGCCGATGTGGCAGTAGCGCCGCAGGCTCCCGTCCTGCTCCTGGCGTACCACCATGCAGAGCTTCGCGTGGGTCTTGAGCCCGACCATGCCGTAGACGACGTGGACGCCGGCGTGCTCGAGCTTGCGGGCCCAGGAGATGTTGTTCTTCTCGTCGAAGCGCGCCTTGATCTCGACGATGGCCAGCACCTGCTTGCCGGACTCGGCGGCGTCGATGAGGGCGTCGATGATGGGGGAGTCGCCGCTGGTGCGATAGAGGGTCTGCTTGATGGCGAGCACGTTCGGGTCGTTCGCCGCCTGCTCGATGAAGGCCTGGACCGAGGTCGAGAACGAGTCATAGGGGTGCTGCAGCAGCACGTCCTTGTCGCGGACGATCGGCAGGATCTCCGACGGCTTGGAGCTCTCGGCGGGGGCGAGGTCGGGGTGCATCTGCCCACGGAACGGCGGGTAGCGAAGGTCGGACCGCTCGAGGTCCGCGACGAGGTTGAGCCCGCGCAGGTCGAGGGGAGCGGGCAGCCGGTAGACCTCGTTGTCGGTGACACTGAGCTCGCGCACCAGCATGTCGAGCACGTGGTCGTCGATGGTCTCGTCCACCTCGAGCCGGACCGGCGGACCGAACCGGCGACGGGTCAGCTCCTTCTCCAGGGCGGTGAGGAGGTTCTCGGCGTCGTCCTCCTCGACCTCGAGGTCCTCGTTGCGCGTGACGCGGAAGGTGAAGTGCTCCCGCACCTCCATGCCGGGGAAGAGCATGTCGAGGTGCGCGGCGATGACGTCCTCGAGCGGCACGAACCGGGTCCTGAACAGGTCAGACGTCGACGGCTCGCCGGCCTCGGGCTCGATGTGGAGCAGCCGCGGCAGCAGTGGCGGCACCTTGACGCGGGCGAAGTGCTCCTTGCCCGTCTTGGGGTTGATGAGCACCACCGCGAGGTTCAGCGACAGTCCCGAGATGTAGGGGAAGGGGTGGGCCGGGTCGACCGCCAACGGGGTCAGCACAGGGAAGACGCGCTCGGTGAACAGGGTCGAGTGCAGCGTCCGCTCGGTCTCGCTCAGCTCGTCCCACCGGACGATCGAGATGCCCTCCTCCTCGAGGGCGGGCTGCACCTTGTCCTTGTAGACGAGGGTCTGCATCGCCTGCAGCTCGTGCGCGACGAGCGAGATCTGCTCGAGGACCTCACGCGGCTCGAGACCGGAGGCGGAGCGCACGGCCAGGCCCGTGGCGATGCGTCGCTTGAGCCCGGCGACCCGGACCATGAAGAACTCGTCGAGGTTCGAGGTGAAGATCGCGAGGAAGCGCGCGCGCTCCAGCAACGGCACCGCCTCGTCGGCGGCCAGCTGCAGGACGCGCTCGTTGAACTGCAGCCACGAGATCTCGCGGTCGAGGAACCGGTCGGCCGGCAGGCCGCTGTCGTCCTGGCCCCCGGCGGCGTGGACGACCCGCATGAAGCGCCCGTTGGACGCCCGCGGCTGCGCACTCGCGATCGACACCTCGTGGCCGGCCTCGTCGCCGTCGAAGATCTCGGGTTCGTCCGTGGGACGGGTCGTCACACTCATGGCGTCATCCTGACAGTGCCGGGTGAACGCGTCGGCTGAACAGCGCGCGAATACATCACGTCGACCATGATGCTGCGAAATCCCAGCCCCGTGTAGGTGCGTATCGCCGCGTGGTTGTCGCCGTCGACGTAGAGGACGACTTCGGGGAGTCCTAGCCCGGCGAGGTGGGCCAGCCCCAGCGCCGTGACCGGCCGCCCCAGCCCTCGTCCCTGGTATGCCGGGTGCACCCCGACCACGTACACCTCACCTGCCGGTCGGGCCGGGTCCACGGACGAGCGCTCGTCCGGATCGACCTTGGTCCAGTGGAAGGCTGCGACCGCCCCTGCGGATGGGTCCCTCGTGGTGTCGTCGGCCTCGACGAGGATGAAGCCGGCCGGGTCGAACCACGGCAGGGCCATCCGCTCGCGGAGGTCGGCCAGCGTCAGGCGTCCCTGTTCCGGGTGGTGGGCGAAGGCCGCCGCGTTGGTCGCCAGCCAGTCCTGCTCGTCGCGGCCGGGCTCGAAGGACCGTGCCGTGAAACCCGGCGGCAGGGCGCTCGCCGCCGGGTCGAGGTCTGCCTCGGTGAGCGGTCGGGCCATCTTGTGCAGCTCGCGGACGGCCGTCAGCCCGGCGCTGGCAGCAAGGGCGCGGGCGGCCGGCAGCTGGCCGTGGGCCCACAGCCGGGCCTCGGGGGCCGCCTCCAGGGCCGCGTCCACCAGGGCCCGGCCGATTCCCTGTCGCCGGAACTCGGGGTCGACCACCAGCTCGCCGGAGGCCTCGGCCGCTGTGGCGCCGCCACCTGTGGCGTCGGCCCCACTGGCGTCGCCCCCTGTGGCGGACTCGAGCTGGGCGTACCCCGCGAGCTGCTGCCCGGCATACCCGAGCAGGTGGCGGACCCGGCCGCCCGGGGAGGCGAGGGACAACAGCGACTGTTCCGACAGCGGAGCGACGCCGTCGGCCGCGGTGGCGCGTATCTGCAGGTCACGCACCTCGTCGGCTTCGCCCGACGTCAAGGTGTCGGTGGGGCGGACAGGAGATATCGGCACGGAAAGCATTGCACCATGCATCTTCCCTAACCGCGGATCCGCGGTTAGCGTGCACAGGTCCGGCTACCGCCGGTTTCTCCTCCCGCACAAGGACGCACAATGACCTCATCCCGCACCCGACGCCTATCCAGCGTCGTGGCCGTGGCCGCCCTCGCGGCCACCGGTGCGGCCTTCACGGGAGGCAGCACGTCCGCTGCTCCCAACGGGCCGACCATCGACATCCAGCTGCTGTCGTTCAACGACTTCCACGGCAACCTCGAGCCCCCGTCGGGTTCGGGTGGCCGGATCATCACGTCGGACACCTACAACGAGACGTCGAGCACCAACCCGAACACGGGGGTGACCACCTACGCGGTGACGCCGACGACGGTGAACGCCGGTGGAGTCGAGTACCTCGCGGGACACCTCAAGGCCCTGCGTCAGGGACACCCCTACACCGCGACCGTGGCAGCGGGCGACATCGTGGGCGCGTCCCCCCTCCTGTCGGCCGCGTTCCACGACGAGCCGAGCATCGAGGCCATGAACAGCCTCGGGCTCGACGTCACGGCCGTGGGCAACCACGAGTTCGACGAGGGCTACAAGGAGCTTCAGCGCCTGGCCAACGGTGGCTGCCTCGATGACGGCGCCGGTGCCGCCAACCAGGACTCCTGCCCCGGCGGCAAGGGCTTCGCGGGGGCGGACTTCCCGATCCTCGCGGCCAACGTCCGCTACAAGGCGACCGGCGAGACGATCCTGCCGGCCACCTGGGTCAAGAACTTCAAGGGAGCCAAGATCGGCTTCATCGGCATGACGCTCAAGGACACGCCGAACATCGTGACCGCGTCCGGCATCGAAGGTCTGGAGTTCACCGACGAGGTGGACACCGCGAACGCGTTGGTGCCCCAGCTCGAGGCGGAGGGGGTCAAGGCGATCGTCGTCCTCATCCACCAGGGCGGCGTCCCGCTGCGGACCGCGACCTACCCCGGCGGGCCCCACACCAACCCGGCCAGCGGCCTGGAGAACAAGTTCGACTCGGCCTGCCCGACGGGCACCAGCACGGGGCTGAACCCCAACACCAGCGCGAGCCCGATCATCCCGATCGCGAAGGCGCTGTCGCCGCAGATCGACATGATCGTCAGCGGCCACACCCACACGCCGTACGTCTGCAGCATCCCCGACCCGGCAGGGCAGCCGCGCCTCGTGACGTCCGCGTCCTCGTTCGGCCGCCTCGTGACCGAGACGACGCTGACCTTCGACCGTCGCACCCAGGACATCGTGCGCAGCTCGGTGGCGGGCAGCAACGTCATCGTCACCCGTGACCCGGCCCTCAAGGACGCGGCCGAGACCAAGATCATCGCCGACTACAAGACCCTCATCGCCCCGATCGCGAGCAAGGTCCTGGGCACCATCAGCACCGACATCACCACGTCTGCCAGCTCCGCTGGCGAGTCGAAGCTCGGAGACCTCATCGCCGACGCCCAGCTGGCCGACCCGTCGACCATCACCGGCGGCCAGCCTCCGGTCATCGCCTTCATGAACCCGGGCGGCATCCGCACCAACCTCACCTACGCCAACAAGTCGTGGAACGAGGCGCCCGGTGAGGTGACGTACGACGAGGCCTTCCAGGTGCAGCCGTTCAACAACTACCTCGTGTCGTTGTCGCTCACGGGCGCACAGATCAAGGAGATCCTGCGCGAGCAGTGGGGTGGCGGTGCGACGACCTCGCCCAACACGGTCGCCAGGCCGGTCATCCTGCAGGTGTCGGCGGGCTTCGCCTACAGCTACAGCGACACCCCCGCCGGGCGAGTTCTCGGACCCGTGACCGTCGGTGGTGTCGCGCTCAGTGACACGGCCACCTACCGCGTCGTGACGAACAACTTCGTCGCAGACGGTGGCGACGGCCTCCCCGGCTTCCGGGTCGGCACCGGCAGGTTCTTCGGAGGCCTCGACATCGACGCCTTCGCGAACTACCTGCAGGCGCACTCGCCCTACAGCCCGGTCGCGGACGCCCGGATCACGAAGAACTGAGCACCGGGCACTGACGCGGCAACGCGGCATACCGCACGACGAAGGCGCCCCTCCCGGGAACGGGAGGGGCGCCCTCGTTGGTGGACCTGGAGTGCGGAGCTGGGCTGGTCGCGCGAAGCGTTGCAGCGCAACGGATTTCAGGCGTCGGCGTGCGCGTCTTCGCGGGGGACGTCCTCGGCCGGGACGAAGCGGTAACCGACGTTGCGCACCGTGCCGATGAGCACCTCGTGCTCGGAGCCCAGCTTGGCCCGCAGGCGGCGGATGTGGACGTCCACGGTGCGGGTGCCCCCGTAGTAGTCGTAGCCCCAGACCTCCTGGAGCAGCTGGGCCCGGCTGAAGACACGCCCCGGGTGCTGGGCGAGGTACTTGAGGAGCTCGAACTCCTTGTAGGTCAGGTCGAGCAACCGTCCGCGGACGCGTGCGGAGTAGGTCGCCTCGTCGATCGTGACCTCGCCCGAGGTGATCTGGACGTCCTCGGGTTCCTGCGTGTCCACGAGGCGGCCTGCCGCGAGCCGGAGCCGCGCCTCGACCTCGGCCGGGCCGGCGGACTCCAGCAGGACCTCGTCGACGCCCCACTCGGCCGTGATGCCCGCCAGACCGCCCTCGGTGAGGATGGCGATGAGAGGCACTGACATCCCGGTGGCGCGCAGGACGCGGCACAGTGAGCGCGCCACCGCCAGGTCGCGGCGGGCGTCCAGCAGGACGGCATCGCACGGCGGGGCGTCGACCAGCGCGGTCGGCTCGGCGGGGATGATGCGCACGTGGTGGGTGAGCAGGCCCAGTGCCGGAAGCACCTCGGCGCTGGGGGCCAAGGCGTTCGTCAGCAGCAACAGACGGGCCATGCCTTGAAAGGATACGGGCGAAGGCCCCCCGGCGGGCCTCTGCACACATGGTGAGACCCTTGTCTCACGAGAGAGCTCGCGAGAAGAGTCGCAGGAGAGGAGCGTGGGTATGCCGCGTGACGACGATGCCGGGACGGTCACCGTCGGCTCGGCCGAGGGTGGCACCGCCACGGTCCGCGCTGCCACGGTCCGCGCTGCCACGGTCCGCTACTGGGCCGGCGCCCGGGCTGCGGCCGGCGCCGAGACCGACCTCGTGCGTGACTGCGCCACCGTCGCCGAGGCCGTGGCGGCGGTCGATGCGCTCCACCCGGGACTGGCGGCTGTGACGGCAGTCAGCACGCTGCTCCTCGACGGCCGGGCGGCGCACCGCGACGACCCACTCCCGGACGGCTCGGTGCTGGAGGTACTACCTCCCTTCGCCGGGGGGTGATGCGAGGATGCCCCTTGTGTCCGACGTCCCCGAGCAGGCGCCCAACAACCCTGCCGTCCCGCTGACCCGGCGCGAGCGTCGAGCGCATGCCCAGACCGCCCCGCCCGCCCTACCGCGACGAGCCCTGCTCCCACGACCGCTGTCGATCGCCGCGACCGTGGCCTTTGCCGCGCTGGTGGCACTGACCGGCTACGCGAGCCCGTCGTTCGTCGCGCTCGCGGTGGCGCTGGCCGGGTTGGTGCTGGCCTGGGGCTGGCCGCTGCTGCTCAGCCTGCCGAGCCCGCGAGGCACGAGCGCCGTGTTGGCCATCGGCACGCTGCTCATGACGGGGACCGCCCTGCTGACGCGCCACGACCCGTACCTCGAGTGGATGCCGGCCGCGCTCGCCGTCGCGGTCATCGTCGCCTTCCTGCACCAGCTGATGCGCCGTGACGGCCGCCCGCGCCTGACCGAGTCGGTGGCCGCCACGATCTCGGGACTGGCGATCATCTCGGCGGGCACCGCGCTCGCCCCGATCCCTCACGCCATGGCGGGTGAGTCGGCCCTCGCGGCAGCGATGGCCGGGCTGGGGGTGGGCGCGCTCGCCGATCCCTGCGTCTCGATCGCCCGACTGCGCCAGTGGGCGCTGTTCATCGCCATGCTGCTCGGGGGCGGGGCAGCGGTCATCGTCTCCCTGGTTGCGGGTGACCCGATGCCGGGTCCGGCAGCCCTGCTCGGCCTGCTCGCCGCCGCCATCTCGCACGCGGCGCGCCGGGTGCTCGCCCCGCTGCCGGCGACGGCCATGCCACGGGCCCAGCTCGCCGTGGCTGCCGCGTCCTCCCTGCTCGTCGGCGTGGTCGCCTACGTGGTGGTCCGCTACTTCGTCTCCTGACCCCGCCCGCCAACCCGGCACTTCTGGCCACGGGTGCCGCTTGCCGGGCGCGGATCCGGGGGTTCGTGCCGCACAGGTGGCCAGAAGTCGGGGAGGGGGCACGCGGCATACCGACGCGGTGGCTCGGGGGCCGCACGCCCGGCTGCGGTCAGTAGACGAGGGCCTGGGCTCCCGGCGCGGTGACCTCCTCGACGAACGCCGCCGCGCCCCGGATCACCACACCGGGCACGAGATCGGCCTCGCTGAGGTCACGCCGCGCCGCGCACTGGCCGCACACGGTGACCGTCCCGGCGGCCACCACGGCGTCGCGCAGGTCCGCCAGCGCGGCCGCGTGGGCCAGCTCGACCGTCTCCGCCCGCCCCGGCACGCCCATCCACGAGGCCTCCCCCGTGAGCCACAGGCTGACCCCCACGCCGCTCGCCACCGCGGTGGCGGCGACCGTGAAGGCCTGGTTGAGGCGTTCGAGCGACTCGGTGCCACAGGTGACCTTGATGACGAGCGTGCGCGGGTCTGTCATGGTCCACAGGCTACGATCTGGCGCGTGCACACGTTCTACATCTCCCTGCTCGTCCTCACGGCCGTGGTGATCACCTGGTTCGCGGGGTTCGTCGTCTACCGCCTGGTCAAGACTCCGCGCTGATGCAGTTCACCCTCGACCCCGACCTCCCTCGCGAGCTCGCGCCCCTGGCCTGGCTGATCGGCCGCTGGGAGGGCGCCGGCGTCGTCGGCTACCCCACCATCGAGTCGGCCAACTTCGGGCAGGAGATCGAGGTGACCCACGACGGTCGCCCGTTCCTCGAGTGGCACAGCCGCACCTGGCTGCTCAACGAGGCGGGTGACAAGGTGCGGCCGCTGGCGACCGAGCTGGGCTTCTGGAGGCCCTTCGCCGACGGTGAGGTCGAGTTCCTCCTCACCCACCCGACGGGGATCGTGGAGCTCTACTACGGCAAGGCCGAGCCGGCCAAGATCGAGCTGCGCACCGACGGTGTCCTGCGAAGCCCCCAGGCCAAGGAGTACAACGCCGCCACCCGCCTCTACGGCCTGGTCAACTCCAACCTGATGTGGGCGATGGACATGGCCGCCGTCGGCCAGCCGCTGCAGAGCCATCTGTCCGCCGAGCTCAAGCGCGTCGGCTAGGACTCACCGATGTCATCGACACCAGCGCGGATCCTCACGGTCTGCACCGGCAACATCTGCCGGTCGCCGTTCCTCGAGCGCGCCCTCCAGGCGGAGCTGGACCGATCGTGGGGCCCCGGCGCCGTCGAGGTCTCCAGCGGTGGCACCGGCGCGCTGCCCGGTCACGCGATGGAGAACCAGGCGCGTGCGCTCCTGGAGACCAAGGGGTATGCCGCGGACGGCTTCCTCGCTCGTGACCTCACGCAGTCGATGATCGCCGATGCCGACATCGTGCTCACTGCCACCCGCGCGCACCGCGGCAAGGTGGCCATGCTGCACCCGAAGGCGCTGCGCTACGTCTTCGCCTTCCGGGAGTTCGCCGACCTGGTCTCCGGCCTGGACGAGTCGGCCGTGCGGGTCCCCTCCGACTCGGCCCGCGAGCACATCGCGCGCGTCGTCGCCCTGGCTGCCGGCCAACGCGGGATGCGGGCGCCGCTGAGTGACGCCGCGGCCGACATCGTCGACCCCTATCGACGGCCCGCGCAGGTGTTCGAGGACATGACCGAGCAGATCATGGGTGCGCTGCCCGCGGTGGCCCGAGCGCTGGGGAGGCCGTGATGCCCCGACTGGGTGAACGCGCCGGCATGGTCGGGTTGGCGGCCTTCCTGGTCGTGGACGTGATGCTCGTGGCCTTCGCGATCAGCAGCACGCGTCAGCCGGTGGCCCAAGGTGGCTCGACCATCAACACCGGCGTGGTCACGTCGCCCTCCGTGCCCAAGACCACCACGACCACGAGCGGCACGACCACGACGGGCCCGGCCACGCCCAGTGTCAAGGTCGCCCCACTCACTCAGGGGCTCGTGGCGTTCGACAAGAGGAGCGCCTTCCGCTTCACGACGGGTAGCTGCAAGTCCGGCGGCTCCAAGCTCGAGCTCACCCGCAACGCTGGAGCGAGCTGGGGTCCCCGATCGGTCACCTACGACACCATCGTCCGCGTCCGGGTGCGGCCCGACGGCTCGGCCTTCGTCGTGGGCGCCGACTCCGAGACCGACTGCACGCCGGCCATTCGGCAGGCAGGTGCCCTCGACGCGGACTTCGGGGACTCGGTGGTCGTGAACGACGCGTGGTTCCGCGACCCGAGGGCCGGCGCGTCCATCGGTCTACCCACGGGTGGCTCCGGCAAGCCGTGTGGCTCCACCGCGGTGGTCGACCTTGCGGTCGTCGACAGTGGCGCTGCTGCCCTGTGCTCCGACGGACGGATCAGGGTGAGCGCCTCGGGGGAGCGATGGGACACCTCGGCCACGGTCGAGGGCGCCCTCGCCCTCGCGCTCAACACCAAGGCCCGTGCGTTCGTCGTGGTTCCCGGTGCCGACTCCTGCAACGGGCTCGCGATCGTCGACGCGGCCAAGCCCACCCAGGCTCTCGGCTGCGCAGCCGTGAACCTCACCAAGGTCGAGCCCGGGACGGTCGCGCTGTCGGTGACGTCCGGCTCTGGCTGGCTCAGCGTGGGAGACGCCGTCTACCTCGCGGGTGGCAACCTCGCGACCTGGAAGCAGGGCTGATCCCCCGCGTGCGTCGCGTGCCCCGACAGCGCCCTGTGCTTCACGAGCGCCCCTGACGCGGTTACGGCGTGTGGGTGACGTCCTGATAGGTGCCCATCGCGTCGTTCTGCAGCGCTTCGCCGAGAGCCCGCATTCCCGGCTCGTCGACGAGGTCGATGGACGCGCCTGCCGGTGAGGTGCCGAAACCGGTGAACGGCGCGGTCACGAACGCGATGTCGCGACCTCGCAGGTTGCGCAGGGACAAGGCCTCGCTGCGCATCTTGCCCACCGTGAACGCGTCGTCGACCGTCAGGTTGGCCGTGCCGGCATCCACGAACTGCGCCAACCTGACGGGGTTGGTCAGGACGCTCTTGCTCAGGGACTTCAGCATCAGTGCCTTGATGAAGGCCTGCTGGCGACGGCCGCGCGAGATGTCACCCTCGCTGAGGTCATGGCGTTCGCGCACGAACGTGAGCGCCTCTTCGCCACCCATCTGCTGGTAGCCCTTGGTGAACGTGTAGCCGCCGTCGCTGCTCGACTCCTCGACATACACGTTGACCCCGCCCACGGCATCCGTCATGTTCTTGAAGCCCTCGAAGTCGACCATGGCGACGTGGTCGATCGGCACGCCGACGAGGTTCTGGATCGTCTGGACCAGCAGCGGCGACCGCCCGTAGGCGAAGGCCGCGTTGATCTTGTCCTTGCCGTGGCCGGGGACGCTGACGTAGAGGTCGCGCGGGAAGTGGACCAGCGTGACGGTCTTGCGGTCGCCCGCGATGTGCATGAGCACGATGACGTCGGAGCGGGCACCGGCCAGTCCGGCGCGGGCATCGGACCCGATGAACAGGATGTTCTGCGCCTGCTTGGCAACGGGCTTCTTCGTCGGCGCGGGCGCCGCGCCGCTGACTCCCGGAGTCGGCAGCAAGGATTCGGTGCGGACGTTCGAGCTCACCGTGTGGTTGAGGAAGAGCAGGTATGCCGCGATGCCTCCGACCACCACCAGGACGACGAGCGCCAGGATGACAGCCAGGGTCCGCCGAACGCGCGAACGCCTCTTGGGCGCCTTCGCGGGCGGGGACTGGGTCTCTTCGAATTGGTCGAGCACCCGGACAGTGTAGGTATCGACCGAGGCTGATCGGGAACGAACCACCGAGGGGCCCGGGCCGAACCGTAGAGTGGGATCGTGCAAGACGTCGGCGAGCGGTTGCGTGCCCAGGGGCGGCGGATGACGCCGCAGCGCCAGCGGGTGCTCGACGCAGTGGCTCGGCTGGGTCACGCCACGCCGGAGGACGTCGTGGCCCAGGTGGCGCGCGACGGCGGTCCGGCCCTGGCGCCGTCGACCGTCTACCGGGCCCTGGATGCCCTGGAGTCCCTGCAGGTCGTGGGACACACGCACCTCGACCACCGGGCGCCGAGCTATCACCTCGCCGACCACGCCGACCACATCCACCTCGTCTGCCGCACCTGCGGTCGCGTGCAGGAGTGCCCCAAGGAGTACGCCGAGGGCTTCGCGGGGAATGTTCTGACCGGTTCGGGCTTTGTTGCTGACGTGACACACATGGCGATCCACGGAGAATGCGGCACATGCGCGACGCGCTAGGGACGACCACCGAGTCCACCACCGAGCCCGGTATGCCGGCCGTGCCGCGCTCGGTGCTGCTCGGCCACGCCGGGGCCGTGGAGGGGGACGGCCCCGATGCGGCGGTCGCCGCCCACTACGGCGACCCGCTCCGCGAGCAGCGACTCCTCTCCGAGGGGCTGGCCGTCGTGGACCTGTCCCACCGCGGTGTCGTCACCGTCTCCGGACCCGACCGACTGTCCTGGCTCCACTCGATCACCAGCCAGCAGCTCACGGGTCTCGGCCCGCGGCAGTCCCGTGAGGCGCTCGTGCTGACCCCCAAGGGCCACGTCGAGCACGACCTCCACCTCGTCGACGACGGCGAGACGACCTGGATCACCACCGAGCCCGGACGGTCGGCCGCACTGGTCGGCTGGCTGGACTCCATGCGGTTCATGCTCAGGGTCGAGGTGGCCGACGTGACGTCCGAGTGGGCCGTCCTCGGCGAGCCGTCCGGGCTGGAGTCCCAACCGGGGGAGCGCCTGGCCTGGCGCGATCCGTGGCCCGACCTCGTGGGTGACACCGCGGCATACGGACCGGTCGAGGGGCACCCGGCGCTGGGGCGCGCCTGGCGTGAGGTCCTGGTCGAGCGCCCGGCGTTGGCCGAGGCGGTCGCAGACCGCGACCTCGCAGGCACGTGGGCGAGCGAGGCATTGCGCGTCACCGCCTGGCGTCCGCGGCTGGGCTTCGAGACCGACCACCGCACCATCGCCCACGAGGTGGACTGGCTCCGGACGGCGGTGCACCTGCACAAGGGCTGCTACCGCGGCCAGGAGACGGTGGCCCGCGTCCACAACCTCGGTCGTCCGCCCCGCCGCCTCGTCTTCCTGCACCTRGACGGGTCTGGGCACACGCTGCCCGAGCGCGGCGCACCCGTGATGGCCGGTGACCGACAGGTGGGTCAGCTGACCTCGGTGGCCAGGCACTTCGAGGACGGCCCCGTCGGCCTGGCGCTGGTCAAGCGCAACACCCCGGTCGACGAGGTCCTCGACATCGCCGGCGTGAGCGCCAGCCAGGTCGTGGTCGTCGCCCCGTAGGGACGGCGCAGGCGGGCCCAGCTGGCCCAGCCCGGGCGACGGTGCGCGGGCTCGGCTGGCCCCGCCCGGGCAGCGATGCGGCGCGGGCTCAGACCTTGGCGGTCTGGGCGCTGCGGTCGCGGGCGCGTTCCTTGCGGCTGCGGGCCGGCGTGATCGGTGCGTAGCCCTCGCCGTAGTAGTAGCTCTCCGCGTTCGCGCCACGGGTCGGGATCCGGTTGACCACCAGGCCCAGGACGTTCCCGTTGACCGCGTTGACGGACATGAGCGCGCGGCTGAGCTGCTCGCTGTTCACGACTCCACAGCCGACCACGAGCACGACTCCGCCGGTGATCGTGCTGAGGACCGTGGCGTCGGTCACGGGCAGCACGGGGGGAGCATCGATGATGACGTAGTCGAACATCTCCTCGAGCTGACGGATGGTCCGCGACATCGTCTCCGAACCGAGCAGCTCACTCGGGTTCGGCGGGATCTGGCCGGCGCCGAGCACCTGGATGCCGGTGTCACCGAAAGGCTGGAGCACGTCCACGAGCTCGGCCTGACCGATGAGGACGTTGGTCAGGCCGACCGAGCCCTCCATCCCCATGTAGCGCAGCAGCCGAGGGCGACGCAGGTCGCCCTCGATGACGCAGACCCGGGCGCCCGCGGCAGCCATGCTGATCGCGAGGTTGGCCGTCGTCGTCGTCTTCCCCTCGCCGGGCAGGGAGGACGTGAACACGATGGAGCGCGGGTGGTTGGCCGCATCGACGAACTGCAGGTTCGTGCGCAGGGCCCGGAACGCCTCGGCGCGCGGGCCGTGCGGGTCGGACTGGACGATGAGGGGGTTCTTCGGACCCTCGGGGTCGAAGGTGATCCCGCCGATGATCGTCGCGTCGACCGCCTCCTTGACGTCGCGCTCGCTCTTGATTGAGGTGTCGAACGTGTCGCGGAGCAGGGCGACACCGAGACCGACGAGGAGGCCGAGGACCACGCCGAGGCCGATGTTGCGCACCGGGTTCGGGCTGATCGGGCCCTCGGGGACCGAGGGCGGCCGGACGACCGAGACCTTGACCGGGCTGACCGAGTCCTCGGAGACGCGCTCGAGGTCCAGGATGCTCGTCGAGAACTGCTTGCCCACGGCGCTGGCGATGCGGGCGGCCTGCTCGGGGTCACGGTCAGAGACGAGGACGTCGATGAGGACGGTGTCGAGCGGCACGCTGGCGGTGATGCGGGAGCCCAGCTCGTCGGCGGTGCCCGGCAGCCCGAGGTCCTTGATGACCGGGTCGAGCACGGTCGGCGTGGTGATCAGGTCGGAGTACGACTTGACGCGCTGCTGGGTGAAGGTGTTTCCCTGCAGCAGCTGGGTCGAGTCCTGACCGCCCGAGGTCGACACGAACAACTGGGTGCGCGCCTGGTAGGTCTTGGGGCTCCACAGGGTGAGGAGTGCCGCCAGGGCCACCATCAGGAGGGTCACGGCAGCGATGGCACGCCAGCGCTTGCGCACGACCCGGTAGTAGTCGTGAAGGTCCACGGTCCTGCTTTCACTGTCTGGGCGCGGTCGATGAGCCCCGGTTGGGTTCGGTTGGCTTTGGGCGCCGACAGTCTCCCACACAACGTCGCGGGAACCGGGTTCCCCGTGCTGGAGCGGCCCTGCTGATGGCGGTGGGAGCGGCTGCCATGATGGCGCCCATGGCTCCCACGACCGGCACCCTGATCACCGTCGCGCCCACCGGCGCGGAACTGGCCAAGGCGGACTTCCCCCAGCTGCCCACGACGCTCGACGAGCTCGWCGAGACGGCCGTGGCCTGTGAGCGGGCCGGCGCCTCGATGATCCACCTGCACATCCGCGACGGTGAGCACCGACCGACGCTGGACGCCGGTCACCTCAAGGCTGCGGTGGACGCGCTCCGTGAGAGCACCTCCCTGGTCATCCAGCTGTCGACCGGGGGCAGCGTGCACGACCCGCTCGACCAGCGGCTCACGGTCCTGGACGCCGAACCCGACTCGTGCTCGCTCACCTGCGGCACCACGAACTTCGGCGACGACGTCTTCCTCAACCCCTACGGCTTCATGTCCGACCTCTACGTGCAGGCCCAGGAGCGCGAGGTGGTCCCCGAGTTCGAGCTGTTCGACCTGGGCCACGTCGCGTCGCTGGCCCGCCTCATCGACAGCCACGGCCTCCCGTTCGGGGGCAAGGTGCACGTCGACTTCGTGACCGGCGTGCCGGGAGGTATGCCGGGCACCCCCGCCGCGCTGCTGGCCGGCGTGGCGATGCTCCCGCCCGAGGTCACCTCGTGGTCCGCGACGGGCATCGGGCGCAGCCACCTGCCCGTCGCGGCCGCGGCCCTGGCCGCCGGCGGCCACCTGCGGGTGGGGATGGAGGACAACGTGGTCTTCGCCCGCGGCATACCCGTCGAGCACAACTCCCAGCTCGTGGAGCGGGTCGCCCACCTCGCAGAGGTGATGCAGCGCCCGGCGCTGTCGACCGAGGACGCCCGCCTGATGCTCGGGGTCAAGGACCGCCGCCGCTGACCCGCCCCGCGCCGCCGCTGACCAGCCCCACGCCACCGCTGACCCGCCCCGCCCCGCCCCTGATGTATGCCGTGTGATGGGGAACACGCTGCCTCCAGTTTGCATTCTGCTAACTAGAGCAAGCAGACTGGGGGCATGAGCCGAATTCCGTTGGGGCCGCTGGGCGGCAACAACCTGGGTGACTACCTGCGCGAGCAGCGTCAGTCCGCCCGGCTCTCGCTGCGCCAGCTCTCCGAGCTCGCCGGTGTCTCCAACCCCTACCTGTCGCAGATCGAGCGGGGCCTGAAGAAGCCCAGCGCCGAGATCCTCCAGCAGCTCGCCAAGGGCCTCGAGGTCTCAGCGGAGTCGCTCTACGTGCGGGCCGGGATCCTCGACGAGCGCCACGGCGACGCCCACACGACGCACGGCGCTGCGCTCGACACCAGGGCCGTCATCGGCGCCGACCCGCAGCTCACCGACCGTCAGAAGGCCGCGCTGCTCGACATCTACGACTCGTTCGTGGGCGTCGACGCGAGTGCGGGCCGCAGGCGCTCGTCCACCAGCACGACCGGCACCACCAAGCCCGGTACCACCACCCGTACCAAGACCCCTCGTAACAAAGGAGCATGACATGGCATTCGTTGCCGACATCCGCAAGACCGTCACCGACACCACCCCCGTGTTCGCCGCCGTCGGCCTGGCCGACCTCGCCGTCGAGAAGGTGCGCGACGCTCGCGTCAAGGCCACCGGCGTCCGGATCGACCTCGACCCCGCCACGCTGCAGACCAAGGCCCAGGTCCGCGTGACCGAGGTCGCCGAGCAGGCCCAGGAGCTCCCGGCCCTCGCCCTCAACCGCAGCCTCGAGCTGGCCGGCAAGGCGCAGGAGACCTACGAGACCGCGGCTGCCCGTGGCGAGAAGCTCGTCAAGCGCGTCCGCACCCAGAAGTCGACCAAGGACCTGCTCGCGCAGGCCGAGGCCACCTTCGCCCTGGGCAAGGGTGCGGTGACGACCGTGCGCAAGTCCGCCACGGAGATCCAGCGCTCGGCCAAGGCCACGCTGACCACCGGTCGCAAGGAGGCCGCTGTCGCCGCCGACGCCATCGCCGACTCGATCGTCGTCGAGGCCACGGAGGCCGGCACCGCGGTGAAGCAGTCCGCCACCCGGACCCGCACCGCTGCCAAGCGCACCGCGACCACCACGAAGAAGGCTGCCGCCAAGAGCACGTCCGCCACCAAGGGCGCGACGACCAGCGCGAAGAAGACGGCCACCGCCACCCAGAAGGCCGCCACCACGGCCGCCACGAAGGTCGGCGACTGACCAACCCCCAGCCAATCGGCCCTCTCCCGTGATCCGGGAGGGGGCCGTTTGCCTTGCCCCCACGTTTGCCCCCACGTTTGCCCTCACGGTCGCCCTCACGGTTGCCCGCGCGGTTGCCCGCGCACGGGTGGCTAGGCTCGCCGCGTGAGCACGCCGCAGACAGCCACCCCGCCCGCCCTCGACGACGCACCGGTCCTTGCGCACTACGTGCGCGGAGGCTTCGTCGAGTCCGCGCACCGAGCCTCCGTGGTCGCCACCGCCCCCGACGGCAGCCACCTGTTGGCGCTCGGGGCGGTCGACGACCCGATCTTCCCGAGGTCGTCGAACAAGCCGATCCAGACGCTGGCGATGGTGCGGGCAGGGCTGCGTATGCCGCCCGCGCACCTCGCGCTCGCGTCCGCCAGCCACTCCGGTGAGGAGTTCCACGTCGCGGCCGTGCGCGAGATGCTCGCCTCGGCGGGACTGACCGAGGCCGCCCTCCAGAACACGCCTGACTACCCAGTCAACGAGGCCGCGCGCGAGGCGGTGATCCGATCGGGTGGCAGCAAGACGCCCGTCATGCAGAACTGCTCGGGCAAGCACGCGGCGATGCTGGCCACGTGTGTGGTCAACGGCTGGGACATCGAGACCTACCGCGAGCCGAACCACCCCCTGCAGCAGGCGATCTCGAAGACACTCGCCGAACTCACCGGCGACGAGATCACCGCTGTCGCCGTCGACGGCTGCGGCGCCCCGGTGATGGCCGTGACGCTCGCGGGACTGGCCCGGGCCTTCGGCCGGATGGCCGCTGCCGCCCCCGGCACGCCCGAGGGCGAGGTGGCGGACGCCATCCGTGCCCACCCGGCATACCTCGGGGGCAGTGACCGCGACGTGACCGCCCTCATCGAGGCCACGCCCGGCCTCATCGCCAAGGACGGCGCCGAGTCCGTGTATGCCGTGGGGCTGGCCGACGGGCGCGGAGTCGCCGTCAAGGTCGCCGACGGGTACCCGCGCGCCAAGCCGGTCATCCTGGCCGCGGCGCTGCGGCGGCTCGGTGTCGACTCCCCGGCCCTTGCCCAGCTCGAGAACTCTCCCGTGCTCGGGCACGGCGAGGTCGTCGGCGGCATCGTCGCCGTCAACATCTGAGGCGACGTGCGAGCCGTCCTGCAGCGGGTCACGAGCGCCTCCGTCTCCGTGGAGGGCGAGGTCGTCGGGGCAATCGACCGACCCGGCCTCGTGGCCCTGGTCGGGGTGACCCACGACGACGGCCCGGCACAGGTCGACGCCCTGGCCCGCAAGATCAGCGAGCTGCGGATCCTGCGGGACGAGCGTTCGGTGCTCGACGACGCGGCTCCGGTGCTGGTCGTCAGCCAGTTCACGCTGTACGCCGACACTCGCAAGGGTCGGCGTCCGTCGTGGAACACCGCGGCGCCGGGCCCGGTCGCGGAGCCTGTCGTGGACGCGGTCGTCGCGGCACTGCGTGCTCGCGGCGTGGAGGTTGCCACGGGCCGGTTTGGCGCGATGATGGAGGTCACCCTCGTCAACGACGGTCCGGTCACCCTGATCGTGGACGTCTGACCCTTAGGCTGTGGCCATGTTCTCCGCGCTCGGTTCCGCACAGGGCATCGTGATCCTGCTGCTCAGTCTCTCGGCCTTCGCCGCCGAAGTGTTCGCGCTCGTCGACGCCCTGCGTCACCGGCCGGACGCGTTCATCGCGGCAGGCAAGCGCACCAAGAAGTTCTGGACGATCGTCACGGGCGTCGCGGTGCTGCTCGGTTTCATCTCGGTGGCGAACTCGTTCACCCTGTTCTCGGTGGGGATCATCGCCATCGTCGGGGCCGGTATCTACCTGGCCGATGTGCGTCCTGCTCTGCAGCAGGTCAGTGGCAGCGGCCGCGGGGGGCAGCACATGGGCCCCTACGGACCGTGGTGATGGGGGACGAGACCATGACCGGGAGGGCCGTGACCGGCAACGACACCGTGACCGGCAACGACACCGTGACCAGCAACGACACCGTGACCGGGGAACGAGCCGCCGAGGCATCGGAGCTGCCCGATCCGCGCGACGGCATCTTCACGGTGCACCGGCCCTGGGGGAACTTCCAGCAGTTCGTCTCCAACGAGCGCGTGACCGTCAAGATCATCACCGTCGAACCTGGCCACCGGCTGTCGCTGCAGACCCACGACCACCGGGGAGAGTTCTGGCAGGTCCTCGACGTGCCGATCGAGGTCACCGTGGGGGACCGCACCTGGACCGCAGCACCGGGCGAGCCGGTCTGGGTGCCCTGCAACGCGGTGCACCGGATGGCCAACAAGGGCGACCAGCCCGGCCGACTGCTCGAGATCGCCTTCGGCGACTTCGACGAGGCCGACATCGTCCGCCTCCAGGACGACTACGCCCGCGACGCCTGACCCCGCGTCGTCGCAAGGAACCTTTGCTAGCAAAGGTTCCTTGATGGTGGACAGGTTGCAACCTGTCCGCGTTCGAGTTTCCTTTGCTAGCAAAGGTTGCTGACGCCCCGAGGCTGGGTGCGTTTGGCGGGGGCGGGGGTGCGCGGGCTCAGGGGCGGGGCGCGACGGCTGACCAGTCCACGGTGACCTCGCCCAGACGCCACCTCGCCGGCCCGTCCTGGACCGGCCAGCCGTCCTCGCGCACGGCGTCCACGGCCGCCAGGAAGCGTTGCCGTACGCCGAAGCTCGCGTGGTGGGCTGCGTGCAGCCAGGCCGTGTCCAGGGCCTGGAGCCAGGCGTGGACCGGCTCACCGTCGATGTTGCGGTGGATGAGCGACTTCGGGAGGCGCTCGGCGATGTCGGAGGGGCGGTCGAGTCCCCGGAGCCGCCACGACAGGCTCAACGACACCGGGCCGGTGGGTGCGACGGCGATCCACGCGCTGCGCCGACCGAGCTCGTCGCAGGTGCCGTCGACGAGCAGGCCGTCGGGGGACAGCCGGTGCTGGACGGTCGCCCACGCGGCGGCCACGTCTGACTCGTCGTACTGCCTCAGCACGTTGAAGGCGCGCACGATGGTCGCCTGACGCCCGTCGATCGGCACCTCGAAACCACCGAGCCGGAACGAAAGCCCTTCGCGCTCAAGGGGTCTGCCCAGCGACACCCGTTCCGGCTCGATCTCGATCCCCACGACCTGGACGTCCTGTCGCACCCGCCGCAGGCGGTCATGCAGCTCGACGGCCGTCACCGGGGAGGCGCCGTACCCGAGGTCCACCACGACCGGCATACCGACGGCCCGCCTCAGGCGCCAGGCCTGGGGACCGGCCAACCAGCGGTCGACCCGGCGCAACCGGTTGGGGTTGGTGGTGCCGCGAGTGATGGTGCCCACGGGTCGCTGCACAGCCACGCGGGCAGCCTACGCGGCGAGGCGCCTAGGCTGGGCGGGTGCGAGCCCGGGACCGTGACATCAGCCGCAGCATGGTCGCGCTGGTGGCCTCACTGGGCGCCCTCGCGCTGCTCGGCCTCGTCACGAACCTGCCCGGGTGGCTGGGGCACGGCGAAGGTTTCGTCGACGTCGCGCCCGGGCTGCTGACGGTGAACCCCGAGGCCAAAGGGGTGGCGACCCTCGGTGGCGGCGTGACCGTGTCGCTCTACTCGGACGGCCTCCGGATCAACCGGGAGAGAGACCTGCTGCTGCAGACGGTGATCGGAGGGTCGATCCTGTCCGCCGTCGACGGCACTGCCACGACCAGCGGCGACGGTCGGACGCAGGAGCGGGTCACCCGCAGCTACGACAACCTGACCATCTCCGAGCTGGTCTTCCTGCCCGGCCGGGCGACGTACTTCGGCACGCTCAGCGACGGGTCGCGTTCGCTGCCGGTGACCTTGCGGATCGAGTCGGCCGGCAGCCTGATCAGGGTGGGGGCCTCGGTCAACGGTGCCGACGGAGTCGTCTGGCACCTCGATCGCGAACCCCTGACGGTCGGCATCCGTCCCGGCCTGCCGGCTGTCAACCTTCGCGACTCGGCGGCCTGGGTGGACCCGGGAGCGGTCGAGGGCCGGGCTGTCTTCACCACGCTCCTGCGTACCGACATCGGGGTGGGCCCGCAACGGGTGGCGCGGGGCGTCGACATCCGCGCGGCAGGGCGCACCGACATCCACATCTGGTCCGACGCCTGCTCCTTGACCGTGTCGTCCCAGGCCCGCCCGGCTCCGCAGCCGACTCGCGCCCCGGGCTGACCACCGCCCGGGGCGAGTTCGCGCGAGGCCGAGCACGGCGCTGGGCTGCGCACCGGCGTCGTGGGCCTCGGTGCCTGCGTGGCAGACTCGCAGCATGGGCTGCTGCGAACGCATCGACCGCGTCGCGATGCTGAGCGTCCACACCTCTCCGCTGGAGCAACCGGGCACGGGTGACGCGGGCGGGATGAACGTCTATGTCGTCGAGGTGGCGCACCAGCTGGCCAGGCGCGGCGTCGAGGTCGAGATCTTCACCCGGACCACGACGGCTGACCTGCCCCCCACGGTCGAGATGGAGCCCGGCGTCACCGTCCGCCACGTCACGGCAGGTCCCTACGAAGGGCTCGGCAAGGACGACCTCCCCGGGCAGCTGTGTGCCTTCGCCGCCGGGGTGATGCGCACCGGAGCCCACGAGGCGGAGGGCCACTACAGCCTGGTCCACTCGCACTACTGGCTGTCCGGCCAGGTGGGGTGGCTGGCCGCCGACCGCTGGCAGGTGCCGCTCGTGCACACCATGCACACCATGGCGCGGGTCAAGAACCTCCACCTCGCCGAGGGAGACACACCCGAACCCCCTGGTCGCGAGATCGGTGAGGTCCAGGTCGTGGAGGCGGCGGACCGCCTCATCGCCAACACCTTGGGCGAGCGCCACGAGCTGATCGACCTGTATGCCGCGGAGCCGGACAAGGTGGTCGTCGTGCCTCCCGGGGTGGACCTGTCGCTGTTCTCGCCGGGTGACCCGCGCGCGGCGCGTGCCGCCGTGGGCCTGCCACAGGACGCCAGGGTGCTGCTGTTCGTCGGACGGATCCAGCCGCTCAAGGCGCCCGAGGTGCTCATCAAGGCGGCGGCCGAGCTCCTGGCTCGGCACCCTCACTGGTCCGGGGAGCTGGTGGTCGCGGTACTCGGTGGTCCGTCCGGGTCCGGTCTGGCGCACCCGCGAGGGCTGCAGGAGCTGGCCGAGGGACTGGGCATCGCTGCGCAGGTGCGGTTCGTGCCGCCGGTCCCCAGGACCGAGCTGGCCGACTGGTACCGCGCCGCCGACCTCGTGGCGGTGCCCTCGCACTCGGAGTCGTTCGGGCTGGTCGCCGTCGAGGCGCAGGCGTGCGGGACCCCGGTCGTCGCTGCCGACGTCGGGGGTCTCCCCACCGCGGTCGGCGACGCGGGGATCCTGGTCGACGGCCACGACCCCCACACCTGGTCCCTGGCCCTCGAGTCCCTGCTGCTGGACCCGCAGCGGCGCGAAGCCCTGAGCCGCAGGGCGATCGAGCACGCCGCGCTGTTCGGCTGGGATCGCACGACCGAGCGGCTCTACGAGGTGTACGTCGAAGCCTGTCGGGCCAAGAGCTACTCCAACGACACTCCCTCTCCCAACGGCTCGCTCGCCGGCGTGCCTGCGGCGGTGGTCCCGTGAGCGAGCTGATCTCGACCGTCGAGGGGTTCCTCGCGGAGGCCGGGATCGAGTGGGAGCAGGGAGCCCGCGAGGATGAGTTCGTCCTGACCCTGCCGGGCGAGAAGAAGCTCAAGACCGTCGTCTCACTGGTGGCCGGCGGCGACGCCCTCTCGGTGTCGGCCTTCGTCATCCGCAACCCGGACGAGAACCACGAGACCTTCTACCGCTACCTGCTCCGCAAGAACCTGCGACTGCCGGGCCTGGCCTACGCGGTCGACAAGGCGGGCGATGTCTACGTGACCGGACGCGTACCCGCGGCCGGCGTCGACGCGGCATACCTGGACCAGGTGCTCGGTGTGGTCCTGGAAGCCGCGGACGCGCACTTCAACGAGCTGCTCGCGATCGGCTTCCTCACCAGCATGCAGAAGGAGTGGGACTGGCGCGTGTCGCGGGGGGAGTCGTTGCGCAACCTCGAGGCTTTCCGCCACCTGCTGGAGCACGACTGAGCGGCGGCGGGCTGTCTCGCTAGGCTGGCCCGCATGGCATACACCCTCATCCTGCTGCGCCACGGGCACTCCGACTGGAACGCCAAGAACCTCTTCACGGGCTGGGTCGACGTCGACCTGAACGACCAGGGTCGCGAGGAAGCCGTCAACGGTGGAAACCTGTTGAAGGACAAGGGAGTTCTGCCCACCGTCGTGCACACGTCGGTGCTCCGGCGCGCGATCAACACGGCCAACCTCGCGCTCGACGCGGCGGACCGGCACTGGATCCCGGTGCGGCGCGACTGGCGCCTCAACGAGCGGCACTACGGCGCGCTCCAGGGCCTCGACAAGGCGGCGACGCGCGACAAGTACGGCGACGAGCAGTTCATGCTCTGGCGCCGGTCGTTCGACACACCACCGCCGCCCATCGATGCCGGGTCCGAGTTCGACCAGGGCGGCGACCCGCGCTACGCCGGCATCGAGGTGCCGCGGACCGAGTGCCTCAAGGACGTCATCGAGCGGTTCATGCCCTACTGGGAGGGGCCGATCCAGGACGACCTGCGGGCCGGTGAGACGGTGCTCGTCACGGCCCACGGCAACAGCCTGCGCGGGCTCGTCAAGCACCTTGACGGCATCAGCGACGAGGACATCGCCGCCCTGAACATCCCGACCGGTCAGCCGCTGGTCTACACCCTCGGCGAGGATTTCATGCCGACCAAGCCGGGCGAGTACCTCGACCCCGAGGCCGCTGCCGAGGCCGCCGCAGCCGTCGCCAACCAGGGCCGCTAGGGCTCGACGGGTCAGTCGGGTCGGACGTCGAAGGGGTCGTTGTCGTTGGGGACTCTCAGCGGCCAGGTGCAGGTCAGGGCACCTGACTCGTCGTAGGTCTCGACCAGCCATCGAGTCGTTTCGCTGTCTGGTCCCGGCGGCCCCCCGCCGCCGAGTCCGGCGCTACTGAGGACCGGTGGCGCGGTCTTCCTGCTCCTCGTGGTCCTCGGCGACATCCCATTCACCGGTGACCAGGTAGACCACGCGGTGGGCTACCGAGACCGCGTGGTCGGCGAAGCGCTCGTAGTAGCGACCGACGAGGGTCATGTCGACGGCCGCCTCGGTGCCGTGCTTCCACGTGCCATCGATGAGGTGGCTGAACAGCGTGCGGTGCAGCTCGTCCATCGCGTCGTCGTCGCGCTCGAGGGTCTTGGCGTCCTCGACGTCCTTGGCCGCGATGACCTGCCCGCACTTGGCGACGATGCGCTCGGCCACCTGCCCCATCTGCAGGATCGTGGCGCGGATGTCGGCGGGCACGGCGGAGTCGGGGTAGCGCAGCCGGGCGACCTTGGCCACGTGCCGGGCGAGGTCGCCCATGCGCTCGAGGTCGGCGCTCATGCGCATGCTGGTGACGACCATGCGCAGGTCGGTGGCGACCGGCTGCTGTCTGGCCAGGAGGTCGATGGAGAGCGCGTCGAGGTCCTCGCGCATGCGGTCCAGCTCCTTGTCGGCCTTGATGACCGACTCAGCCAGCTGGATGTCGGCGTCGAGCAGGGCCGTGGTGGCCCGGGCCATGGCGGACCCGGCCAGACGTGTCATCTCGACGAGCTGGTCGGAGATGGTGTCCAGGTCCTCGTGAAAGGCGTTGCGCATTGCTTCCCTAGGGGTGTTGGGCACGGGTGGGCGTGGTGCGGTGTGCGAGCCGAGGCTCCCACGGGGCAGTGAACGATCGGGTGACCTCAGGTGAACATCTGGGTACACCCGTGCGTTGGGGTGTCGTTTCGTGCTCGGAAGGGGATGTGCCGCACCGTACATTGATGCTGTGGATGCGACCAGCGCTGCCGTCTTGGCCGGGTTCGCCGGACTGTTGACCGGCGCCCTGGCCGTCATTGCCGTGCGCTACTCGGAACGCCAGCAGACCAGTGTGCCGCCCACCCAGCCCGTGACACCGCTGCCGTCGGGGGTGGCTGACGTCCTCGCGGTGCTGCGGTCCAGCGCGATCGTCGTCGACTCGGCCGACGAGGTCATCAACAACTCACCGTCGGCCGCTGCCTACGGCCTGGTCAGGGGCAAGGAGCTGGTCCACAGCGAGCTGCGCCACCTGGCCAGACAGGTCCGCCGCGACGGGGTCATCCGCGAGTCCCAGCTCGAGCTGGCCCGCGGCCCGCTCGGCCAGGCCCGCTCGATCATGCACGCCAGGGTGGCGCCGCTGGGCAGCAGCCACGTGCTGCTGCTGGTGGAGGACCACACCCAGGCCAGGCGCGTGGAGGAGGTCAGGCGTGACTTCGTGGCCAACGTCAGCCACGAGCTCAAGACCCCCGTGGGTGGACTGGGCCTGCTGGCCGAGGCGATCCAGGACGCCAAGGACGACCC
Organism: Pedococcus sp. P2_E5; assembly: GCF_056403895.1. Lineage (NCBI taxonomy): Bacteria > Bacillati > Actinomycetota > Actinomycetes > Micrococcales > Intrasporangiaceae > Pedococcus > Pedococcus sp. P2_E5. Next base: position 57,118 of record NZ_JBFUEP010000030.1, on the reverse strand, counting down.
TGAGGCGGTCGAGCGGTTCGCCTCGCGGATGCAGGTCGAGAGCCATCGGCTGGCCCAGCTCGTCAAGGAGATCGTCGACCTGTCGCGGCTGCAGGTGGCCGACACCCTCCACGAACCCCGCCTCGTCGACGTGACGGCGGCCGTCCACGAGGCCATCGACTACTCCCGGGTCGGCGCCGACGCCAAGCGGATCGACATCGCGGAGGCCTGCGCGCCCGACCTCAAGGTCTTCGGCGACGAGGCGCTGCTCGTCACCGCCGTGCGCAACCTGATCGGCAACGCCGTCGCCTACTCCGAACCGGGGACCCGGGTCGCCGTCGGCGGTCGCCTCGCGGGCGAGATGGTCGAGATCACCGTGACCGACCAGGGCCAGGGCATCCCCACGACCGAGCAGGCGCGCATCTTCGAGCGCTTCTACCGCGTGGACGGCGCGCGCTCGCGGGCGACCGGCGGGACCGGACTGGGCCTGGCCATCGTCAAGCACATCTGCGCCAACCACGGCGGCGACGTCGGCGTCTGGAGCGAGGAGGGGCGCGGGTCGACCTTCACGATCCGCCTTCCCGCCGCGGTCGACCGCAGCGGGTCCTCGCCTCCGTCGCCGGGCCAGTCACCAGAGCAACCCCACCCGACCCGAGGAGACACCCCGGCATGACCCTTCTCAACTGGCCCCGCTCCTCGTTCCTCCGGGCCTCACTCCTCCGTCGCTCGTGTCCTCGAAAGGTCGTCGCGTGACCCGCATCCTGGTCGTCGAGGACGAGATCTCGTTCTCGGACCCCCTGTCCTACCTGCTCCGCAAGGAGGGCTACGAGGTCGCCGTCGCCGAGACCGGACCCGAGGCGCTCGCCGACTTCGACCGGGCGGGTGCCGACCTGGTGCTCCTCGACCTGATGCTCCCGGGCCTGTCAGGCACCGAGGTATGCCGTGCGATCCGGTCGCGCTCGAACGTCCCCGTCATCATGCTCACCGCCAAGGACAGCGAGATCGACAAGGTCGTGGGCCTCGAGATCGGCGCGGACGACTACGTGACCAAGCCCTACTCCTCCCGCGAGCTGCTGGCCCGGATCAAGGCGGTGCTGCGCAGGCTGGCCGAGCCCGAGGACCTGCTGCCCGCCACGATCGAGGCCGGTCCGGTGCGGATGGACGTCGAGCGGCACATCGTCACGGTCTCGGGCGAGCCGACCCAGCTGCCGCTCAAGGAGTTCGAGCTGCTCGAGATGCTGCTGCGCAACACCGGCCGGGTGCTCACGCGCATGCAGCTCATCGACCGCGTCTGGGGCAGCGACTACGTCGGCGACACCAAGACGCTGGACGTCCACGTGAAGCGCCTGCGCGCCAAGATCGAACCCGACCCTGCCGACCCCCGGCACATCGTGACCGTGCGCGGACTGGGCTACAAGTTCGAGTCCGACTGAGCCAACCCCCGGGGTTCTCGCCCTGTTGGAAGTGAAACTGCCGGATATTCGGCAGTTTCACTTCCAACAGAAGGGGAGACGCGGGGTCAGGGAGTCGCGGTCGCCGTGGGGGTGTCCGTGGCGGGCGGGTTGGTCGGGGCGAGCGAGGCGTAGTACCCGCTGGCCGACAGCACCGGCACCACCACGACGACGGCGGGTGCGCTCGGGGACTGCACGCTCAGCGTGACGACGTCGCCGGCGCTGACCGGCACGCCCGGGAGCTGCACCTGGGTCGCGTCGGAGAGGCGACGTTGGGAGTGGGCCGGCGCCTCGGCATACACGGGCTGTCCCTGGGGCAGGGCGAAGGCGATGCGCTGCGCCTCGCCGCCGGTGTTGCTGACCGCCGCCGACAGCACGCCGGGCTTGTCCTTCCCGCCACTGATGACGACGAGGTCGCGCAGCTGAACGGCACCGAGGTCCACGGGGACACCGTCGGCCGCGACGTAGGGGACGTCCGTCTGCATCGGCGACTGCGTCTGGCAGGCCGAGAGCGCAAGGGCGGCACCGGCCACCGCGACCGGCAGCAGGCGTCGCAGGGAGGGACGCGGACTGGTGGAACGGCCTCCGGAACGGCGGGCCAGCGAGGTTCGGCGGGTCACGGGGGACAGCCTACCGGCCGACTGCCGGGCGTGTGCCCGGGACCGTGCACCCGTGCGCGTTGCACGGAAGTGGCCATTCTGTCAAGACCGAATTCGTTGCCCCGCAAGGCCTTTGCGCGCCCCTGACCTGCGCAAACGCATTCTGGCTGGCTTTCCTGACGTCGGCGTGGCGTGATATTCTGAGGGTCGCGAAAGGGGAAAACAGCACATGGTTTTCAAGGTCGGCGAGACGGTCGTGTACCCCCACCACGGGGCTGCACTCATCGAAGAAATCAATACCCGCACGATCAAGGGCGAGGAGAAGATCTACCTCAAGCTCAAGGTGGCCCAGGGCGACCTGACGATCGAGGTCCCTGCAGACAACTGCGAGGACATCGGCGTTCGGGACGTTGTCGGACAGGAGGGCCTGGACAAGGTCTTCGCCGTCCTTCGCGCCCCCCACACCGAAGAGCCGACCAACTGGTCGCGCCGCTACAAGGCCAACCTCGAGAAGCTCGCCTCCGGCGATGTCATCAAGGTGGCCGAGGTCGTCCGCGACCTGTGGCGTCGTGACAAGGACCGTGGCCTGTCGGCCGGCGAGAAGCGCATGCTCGCCAAGGCCCGCCAGATCCTCGTCTCCGAGCTCGCGCTCGCCGAGAAGACGAACGAGGACAAGGCCGAGGCAATCCTCGACGAGGTGCTCGCCTCCTGAGCGTTGCCGTCGTCCTCGTCGCTGGAGGGCAAGGCACTCGGCTCGGCGCCACCCAGCCCAAGGCCTTTGTGGTCGTGGCGGGTATGCCGTTGCTCGAGCACGCCGTCCAGCGCGCCCTGACGGCGCCGGAGGTTTCACACGTAGTCGTGGTCGCGCCCGCTTCCCACCTGAGGGAGGCGGGCGCGATCGCGTCCCGGAGCAGCCGGCCCGACGACGTGGACGTGGTCGCCGGTGGTGCCGAGCGCACCGACTCCGTGGCCGCCGGCCTCGCGGCGCTGCGCGCCGACGACGGCATCGTGCTGGTCCACGACGCGGCCCGGGCCCTCGCCCCGCCCAGCCTGTTCTCCCGGCTGGTGCACGAGGTGCGGTCGGGGCACCCGGCCGTGGTCCCCGGCATACCGGTCACGGACACCGTCAAGGTGGTTGACGCCGCCGGGCGCGTGACCGCGACGCCTGACCGCACCCGCCTGCGGGCGATCCAGACACCGCAGGCGTTCCTGCGGGAGGTGCTGGTGCACGCCCACGCCTCGGGTGAGCAGGCCACCGACGACGCGGCGCTGGTCGAGCGGATGGGCGGGCACGTGCGGGTGGTCGACGGTGACCTGCTCGCGTTCAAGATCACGACGCCGGACGACCTTGCCATGGCCGAGCGCCACCTCGCCGACTAGCGACCCAGGGCTACGGCGACAGTGCTGAGACGACCTCGTCCCACGGGGTGACGGGTCCGGCGGGGGCCGGCGCGTGGAGCGTGCTGATCCACCCGTCGACGAGCCGGCCGCGCTCGACGAGCAGGTCGGGCACGAACGCCGGCACCGGGAACCCGGCTCGCCAGACCGCCTTCGCGCTGCCCCAGTTGCCGGCGTGCGCCTCCCAGCGGATGGCCTGCCACCCGAGGGTGTCGAAGGCGTGGGCGACCACGAGCCGCACCGCCTCGGACATCACACCCCGCCCGCGGAACGCCGGGTGCGTGACGTAGCCCAGGTCCCCGGCGCCGTCATCGACGGGCATGGCGCGCAGGTCGATCGTCCCGGCATAGCGGCCCTCCACCTCGATGGCCCACGAGATGAGGCGGTCCGACGGTTCGAGCAGCCCCGAGAGGTACTCCTGCGCCATCTCGCGGGTGTACTCCAGCGGGATCGTCGTGAACTGCCGGGTCGAGGGGTCGATGCAGCGTACGTAGATCGCGTCGAGGTCGTCCGACGAGTGGGGCCGAAGGGTCACCAGGTCGCCGGCGAGCACGGGGATGGCCAGTGGCTGCGTCGGTTCGCTCATGCCGGGCAACGCTAACGGCCCCGGCGCACCCGGCTCACCTCGTTATCCGGGCCCCGGGTGGTTGGATGGACGACATGGGGACCACCGGTATGCCGCGCACGGGCGTGGGCGTGGACGTGCACGCCTTCGCACCGCAGGGTTCGGACCGGGAGCTGTGGCTGGGCGGCCTTCTGTGGCCGGGCGAGACCGGGCTGGAGGGCCACTCCGATGCGGACGTCGCCTGTCACGCGGCCTGCGACGCGCTGTTCTCGGCTGCCGGTCTCGGTGACCTCGGCGTCCACTTCGGCACCGACCGGCCTGAGCTCGCGGGAGCGTCGGGGCTGGTGCTGCTCGGCGAGGCCGTCCGGCTCGTGCGCGAGGCAGGCTTCGAGATCGGCAACGTCGCCGTCCAGGTCATCGGCAACCGTCCAAAGATCGGGACGCGCCGTGCGGAGGCGCAGGACGCCATGACAACCTGCGTGGGGGCTCCGGTGTCGTTGAGCGGGACGACGACGGACGGGCTGGGGCTCACCGGTCGCGACGAGGGAATCGCCGCGATCGCGACCGCTCTCGTCCGCCCCACCACCTGAGGAGCCCCGCATGCCGCAGACCGTCAAGGGAGTCATCGCCCGCAGCAAGGGAGCCGACGTCGAGCTCGTCGACATCGTCGTGCCCGACCCCGGACCCGGTGAAGCCGTCGTCCAGGTCCACTCCTGCGGGGTCTGCCACACCGACCTGCACTACCGCGAGGGCGGCATCAACGACGAGTTCCCCTTCCTGCTCGGCCACGAGGCCGCGGGCGTCGTCGAGTCCGTCGGCGAGGGCGTCACCGAGGTCGCGCCGGGTGACTTCGTCATCCTCAACTGGCGCGCCGTCTGCGGGCAGTGCCGGGCGTGCGCCAAGGGCAAGCCCTGGTACTGCTTCAACACCCACAACGCCACGCAGAAGATGACCCTCGAGGACGGCACGGAGCTCAGCCCGGCGCTCGGCATCGGCGCCTTCATCGAGAAGACCCTGGTCGCCGCGGGGCAGTGCACCAAGGTCGACGCCGAGGCCGACGCCGCGGCGGTGGGCCTGCTCGGGTGCGGGGTGATGGCCGGGTTCGGCGCCGCGGTCAACACCGGTGGTGTGGGTCGTGGCGACTCGGTCGCGGTCATCGGGTGTGGTGGAGTCGGCAACGCCGCCATCGCCGGGGCCTCGGTCGTGGGGGCGACGACGATCATCGCCGTGGACGTCGACGACCGGAAGCTCGAGACCGCCAGGTCCTTCGGCGCCACCCACACCGTCAACGGCAAGGACGAGGACGTCGTCGAGCGGATCCGTGAGCTGACGGGCGGGTTCGGCGCCGACGTGGTCGTCGAGGCGGTCGGCCGGCCGGAGACCTACGAGCAGGCGTTCTATGCCCGCGACCTGGCCGGCACGCTGGTCCTCGTCGGCGTCCCCACCCCCGACAAGCAGGTCACCCTGCCGATGATCGAGATCTTCGGCCGCGGTGGCGCGCTCAAGTCCAGCTGGTACGGCGACTGCCTGCCGAGCCGTGACTTCCCGATGCTGGTCGACCTCTACCGGCAGGGCCGGTTCGACCTCGACGCGTTCGTGTCGGAGCGGATCGGGCTCGGTGACGTCGAGGGCGCGTTCGCCAAGATGGAACGCGGCGAGGTCCTCCGCTCGGTGGTCGTGCTGTGAGCGACGACAGCCGGAGCCGCGAGACCGACGACACCGGGATGCCGTCCATCTCGCCGTCCGCGGGTGGCGTGCGTGTGGACCGGATCGTCACGTCCGGGACCTTCGAGCTCGACGGCGGCAGCTGGGAGGTCGACAACAACGTCTGGGTGGTGGGTGACGACAGCGAGTGCGTCATCATCGACGCCGCCCACGACGGCAGGAAGATCGTGAAGTCGATCGACCTCCAGCGCAGGGTCACCGCCGTCATCTCCACCCACGCCCACAACGACCACATCAACGCGGTCGCCGAGGTGTGCGACGGCACGCGCGCCCCGGCATACCTGCACCCTGCGGACCGGATGCTCTGGGACGAGATCTATCCCGTCACCCCCGACCGCGACCTGGCCGACGGCCAGGTGATCACGGTCGGCGACGTCGAGCTGCACGTGATCCACACACCCGGCCACACGCCGGGGTCGTGCTCGCTCTACGTCCCGGCGCTCGACGTGGTCTTCACCGGGGACACGCTGTTCAACGGTGGCCCGGGTGCGACCGGGCGGTCCTACAGCGACTTCCCGACGATCATCGAGTCGATCCGCGACCGGCTGCTGACCCTGCCCGACGAGACGGTGGTGCTGACCGGTCACGGCGACGCGACGGTGATCGCGGCCGAGGCGCCGCATCTGCAGGAGTGGCTCGACCGGGGCCACTAGACCCCGCGGGCGGGTGGGCGCGGCGCACTCGGCGGTTCGGGCTGACCGCCCCTCGCAGGTAGCCTTGCGCCGTGAGTCTTCGCCTGTACGACACCGCCGCGCGCGAGCTGCGCGACTTCACCCCTCTGGTCGCCGGTCGGGTGGGCATCTACATCTGCGGGCTCACGACCCAGGGAGCACCCCACATCGGTCACGTGCGGTTCGCCGTGGCGTTCGACGTGCTGCGCCGGTGGCTCGAGGGTCGCCATGGCTACGACGTCACCCTGGTCCGCAACGTCACCGACATCGACGACAAGATCCTCGCCAAGTCCGCCGACGCGGGGGAGCAGTGGTTCGCGCTGTCCTACCGCAACGAGGTCGCCACGGCCGCTGCGCTCGACTCGCTGGGCGTGCTGGCCCCGACCTACGAGCCGCGGGCCACCGGCCACATCCCCGAGATGGTCGCCCTGATGGAGACCCTCGTCGACAAGGGCCACGCCTACGCCGCGACCGACGAGAGCGGAGACGTCTACTTCGACGTCAAGAGCTTCCCGGACTACGGCTCGCTGACCCACCAGAAGATCGACGACATGGAAGCCGCCGAGGACGCCGACCCGCGGGGCAAGCGCGACCCGCGTGACTTCGCCCTCTGGAAGGGGCGCAAGGAGTCGGAGCCGGCCACCGCGTCCTGGGCGACGCCGTTCGGCACGGGGCGCCCGGGCTGGCACCTGGAGTGCTCCGCCATGGCGCGCAAGTACCTCGGCGACACCTTCGACATCCACGGTGGCGGCGTCGACCTGCGCTTCCCCCACCACGAGAACGAGCAGGCCCAGTCGCACGCGGCCGGCCTCGGCTTCGCGACCTACTGGCTGCACAACGCCTGGGTCACCGTGGGCGGCGAGAAGATGAGCAAGTCGCTCGGCAACAGCCTGATCGTCTCCGAGGTCACCAAGGTCGCCCGCCCGCTGGCGCTGCGCTACTACCTCACGGCGGCCCACTACCGCTCCACGATCGAGTACCACGAGGGCTCGCTGCGCGAGGCCGAGGCGGCCGTCGAGCGCATCGAGGGCTTCCTCGCCCGTGCGTTGCGGGCCCTGCCCGAGGGAACGTCCACCACGCCGGACCATGCCACCGTGCCTGAGGCGTATGCCGCGGCGATGGACGACGACCTGAACGTCTCGGGCGCGCTCGCCGTGGTCCACGACACTGTCCGGGCGGGCAACACCGCCATCGACGACGGTGACGACGACGCGCTGGCGACGGCGTTCGGCGCCGTCCTGGCCATGACCGACCTGCTCGGCATCAACCCGCTCGACCCGCACTGGGACGGCGGCAGCGACACCGGTGCCGGCGATGCCCAGGACGCGCTCGATGCGCTGGTGCGAGTTCAGCTGGACGCCCGAGCCACGGCTCGGGCAGCGCGCGACTTCGCCACAGCGGACGCGATCCGCGACCAGCTGGGCGCGGCCGGCATCGTCATCGAAGACACGGCGTCGGGAGCGAACTGGTCGCTCGCCCGCCGCGAGAGCTGAGAGGAACACCCATGGCTGGCAACTCACAGCGACGCGGCGCCGTTCGCAAGGGCGCGTCGAAGAAGGGGCCGCAGGTCGGTTCCGGGGGTCAGCGCCGTCGCGGCCTCGAGGGCCGCGGTCCGACGCCGAAGGCCGAGGAGCGGCCCAAGCACAAGGCCAACCGGATGGCCAYCGCCGCCGAGAAGCGAGCGGGCGGCGGGTCCAAGCCGGGTGCCCGCCCCAGTGCGAGCCGTGGCGGCTCCCGACGGGGCAAGGCCTCCAGCGAGATCGTCGCCGGTCGCAACTCGGTCGTCGAGGCGCTGCGTGCCGATGTGCCGGTGACGACGATGTACGTCGCCGGGCGGATCGACTCCGACGACCGCGTCCGGGAAGCCCTCAAGACCGCCACCGCCAAGGGCATCGCGATCCTGGAGACCCCGCGCGGTGAGCTGGACCGGCTCACCGACGGTGCGGTCCACCAGGGACTGGCCCTGCAGGTCCCGCCGTACGAGTACGCGCACCCGAGCGACTTCATCGATCCGGAAGCACCCGGCATACCCCTCGTGGTGGCCCTCGACGGAATCACCGACCCCCGCAACCTGGGCGCCATCATCCGCTCGGTGGCGGCGTTCGGCGGCCACGGCGTGGTCGTGCCCGAGCGTCGGTCCGTCGGCATGACCGCCAGCGCCTGGAAGACGTCGGCCGGTGCCGCGGCCCGCGTCCCGGTGGCCCTGGCCGCCAACCTGACCCGCGCCCTGGAGGAGTACCGCAAGGCGGGCTTCTTCATCCTGGGGCTCGACATGGAGGGCGACGTCCAGCTGCCCGACCTCGAGCTCGCCACCGAGCCGATCGTCATCGTGACCGGGTCGGAGGGCAAGGGACTGTCCCGCCTGGTGCGGGAGAACTGCGACCAGATCGTGTCGATCCCCATGTCGTCGGCAGTCGAGTCGCTGAACGCAGGCATCGCGACGGGAGTTGCGCTGTACGAAGTTGCGCGGCGTAGGGCGATCTGACCACACGAAACGGGACGTATCCGCTAGCGTTTCGCCCTGTCGCGCCCATGGGGGAGCGGCGCCCGCAAACTCGAAGGGAACAACCGCATGTCTGACTACGGCACCCCGCCGCCTCCTCCGCCCCTCGCCGCTGGTGGCATGGGTGGCGGCGCAGTGGACCACCCCAAGGGGATCACCATCCTGGTCCTCGGCATCCTGTCCGTCCTCTGCTGCTCGCCGCTCGGCATCGCAGCGTTCCTGATGGGCAACAACGCCCTGCGCGAGATCGACGCGGCGCCGGGTCGCTACGGCAACCGCCAGATCGTCCAGATCGGCCGCATCCTCGGCATCGTCGGCATGGTGTTCCTCGTGCTGTCGCTGCTCTGGGTCATCTTCTTCGGTGGCCTCGCGGCGCTCTCGGGCAGCAGCAGCACCTGACGATGCTCACCGTGGAGCGCGAGGCGGCTTCGACCAGGGACGTCACTTCCC
>NZ_JBFUEP010000030.1:0-47768 GCF_056403895.1 Pedococcus sp. P2_E5 | reverse complement strand
GGACGTCACTTCCCTGTCGGGCCGCCTCGCGCTCCCGGTGGCCGTCGGTGTCGGGACGCTGGCCCTGACGGCGTACGTCGCGGCGGTCGACCCGAACCGGCCCGGCCACTACCCCGTGTGTCCCACCTACGCCCTCGCCGGTGTCTACTGCCCCGGCTGCGGCATGCTGCGGGCCACCCACGACCTGACCCACGGTGACGTCGTCGGTGCGCTGCAACGCAATCCCCTTGCCCCGCTGGTCCTCGCGGGCATGGTGGCGCTCTATGTCGTCTGGGTGGTCTCCCGCTGGACCGGTCGGCCGGTCCGCTGGACCCCTGGTCGCTGGACCCCGTGGCTGGTGCTCGCCGGGTTCGCCCTGTTCACCGTGGCCCGCAACGTGCCCGGCTGGACCTGGCTGTCGCCCGCCTGAGCTGCCTAGCCCTGGGGCACCTCGACGACGACCGTGCTGAGGATCTTGTCGGCGAACGTCTGTCGCTTGTCGTCCCACAGCGGCCAGAGGTAGCCGACGTAGGCGGCCCCGTCCAGCGTGTGCGCCAGGTCGCGCACGAACGCCATCCCGGCGCCGATCGGCTGCCCCGTGGCCTCGTCGACCAGCCGGATGCCCATCACCCTCTTGCCCATGCTCTGTCCGGTGCGGCCCTGCCTGAAGGCACGGTTCCAGATCTGGATGCCGAGCATCAGCAGCAAGCCCGCGAGCACAAGCAGTCCTCCCGCGACCATCAGGCCGGTACTGCCCTCCTTCGCCGGCGTGTAGTCCCCATACCTGCCGTCGGAACCCGAGTCCGGCGCGCCGACGACGAACAGGATGAGCCCCACGACGTAGGGGACCATGCCGAGCAGCTGCAGCAGGCTGTCGAGGAGCATCGCCGCGGCCCGCGTCCCCCATCCGGCGAGCGGTCCCCATGGTGAGCCGCCCCGGTATGCCGGGTGACCGGCATACCCCGTGGGTGCGCCGTAGGCGGGTGCCTGGGTCCACGGCTGCGCCGGTGGCGTTGGGTGCGGAGCGGTTGCCTCGTTCGGCTGGTCGGCCATGGGTCCCCCTGCGGTCGGCGCACGTCGTTGGTCGTGCGGGCGACGGTCACCCTAGCGTTGCTAGGCCTGGTGTCGAGGAGACGGCCGCGGGTCGTCGTCGGCCGTGTCGTCGAACATCGCCACGACCGGCATCTCGACCGTGTCGACGCCGACCACCGTCGCCTCGTCGGGCTTGCTCGGGAGCACCGTCGACACGTAGTCCCGGATCGCGTCCTCGATCGGCATGTCGTGGCCGGAGCGCTCGGAGAGGTACCAGCGGTGCTCCAGGACCTCGTGGAAAAGCTCGGCGGGTTCGAGCTTGCCGGCCAGGTCGCGCGGGACCGTGCGGGTGATGGGTTCGTAGATCCGGGCCAGCCAGTCGTGCGCGACGATCTCCTCGTCGTCGTTCTGACGGTCGCAGTCGGCGCGGTAGGAGTCGAGGTCGTTGAGCAGCCGACGAGCCTGGTTCTCCTCGACGTCGAGGCCGGTGAGCCGCAGCAGACGCCGCGAGTGGTGGCCGGCGTCGACGACCTTGGGCTGGATCTGGATCGTCGTCCCCCCGATGTCGGTGGAGATCGCGAGCTCGTCGACGTCGAAGCCGAGCTCGTTCAGGCGGCGAATCCGCTCGTCGACGCGCCACCGGTCGCCGCTCTCGAACCGCTCGAGGCCGGTGAGCTCGTTCCACAGGTCGGCATAGCGGGTGACGATGCGGTTGGACGTGTCGACCGGGTCGACCCCCGCCTCGAGGAAACCGCCGGCCTCGAGGTCCATCAGCTCGCCGGCGATGTTGACGCGGGCGATGTCGAGGTCATGCTCGCGCTGCCCTGCGGTCAGCGTCTGGTGCAGCTCACCGGTCTCCGCGTCGACGAGGTATGCCGCGAACGCGCCGGCGTCGCGCCGGAACAGCGTGTTCGACAGCGACACGTCGCCCCACCAGAACCCGACGAGGTGCAGCCTGACCAGCAGCACCGCCAATGCGTCGATCAGTCGGGTCGAGGTGTCCGGGCGCAGCGACTGGCTGAACAGGGCTCGGTAGGGCAACGAGAACTGGAGGTGCCTGGTGATGAGGCAGGCGTCGAGGGGCTCGCCGTCGGTGGCCTCCCGTCCGCTGACGATGCCGAACGGGACCACGCAGGGCAGGTCGAGCTTCCCCAGCATCCGGAGCATCTGGTACTCGCGGGCCGCGATGTCAGCCTTGATCTCCTTGACGGCCAGGACCCGTCCCGAGAGCTTGACGAACCGCACCACGTGCCGCGAGATGCCGCGAGGGAGGGCAGCGAGGTGCTCCTCCGGCCAGGTCTCGAGGGGGAGCTCCCACGGGAGGTCGAGCAGGGCCGGGTCGGGTCGTGCCGCGGTGATCTGGAGTGCCACGTCCTCAGCCTCGCTCTGGTGTCGTGGGCAGCGTCAACATCGTTCCATCCGTGAGATTCCTRCGCCGAGGTGGGCCAGAAACCGGTGTGGCCGGCCCCCGCGCACGGGAGCCGGCCACACCGGCATACGAGCAGCTGGCGGGCCTAGCTGAGGCGCAGGCCGTTCTCCGCGTCGAACAGGTGCAGGTGCCCCTGCTTGGGGGCCAGGTAGACCGTCTCGCCCTTCTTCGGCGGCTTGCGGCCGTCGACGCGGGCGATGAACGGCTTCTCCGGTGCGTCGCTGTCCTCGTCGGCCTCGATGTGCTGGTGCACCTTCGCGGTGCCGTAGATGTAGGCGTCCGCGCCGAGCTCCTCGACCACGTCCACGGTGACGGGGATGCCGCCGCCGCTGTCGGTGGTCAGCTCGAGGTCCTCGGGTCGCACGCCCATCGTGATCGACTTGCCGTGTGCCTTCGCGAGGATGTCGCGGTCGACCGGCATGACGCTGCCACTGACCTTGACGCCGCCGTCAGCGACATCGACGTCGAGCAGGTTCATGGCCGGCGAGCCGATGAATCCGGCGACGAAGACGTTGTTCGGGTGGTCGTACATGCGGCGCGGGGTGTCGCACTGCATGAGGAGGCCGTCCTTGAGCACCGCGACGCGGTCGCCCATCGTCATGGCCTCGACCTGGTCGTGGGTGACGTAGACCGTGGTGACACCGAGCCGACGCTGCAGCGAGGCGATCTGGGTGCGCGTCTGGACGCGGAGCTTGGCGTCGAGGTTCGACAGCGGCTCGTCCATGAGGAACACCTGGGGGGAGCGCACGATCGCGCGGCCCATCGCGACGCGCTGGCGCTGGCCACCGGAGAGGGCCTTCGGCTTGCGCTCGAGGTACGCCTCGAGGTCGAGGATCTTGGCGGCCTCTTCGACGCGCTTGCGGATCTCACCCTTGTCGACGCCGGCGATCTTGAGCGCGAAGCCCATGTTGTCGGCAACCGTCATGTGGGGGTAGAGCGCGTAGTTCTGGAAGACCATCGCGACGTCGCGGTCCTTGGGGGACAGGTTGGTGACGTCTCGGTCACCGATCCAGATCTTGCCGGCGTTGACCTCTTCGAGGCCCGCGAGCATGCGCAGGGAGGTGGACTTGCCACATCCGGAGGGACCGACCAGGACGAGGAACTCGCCGTCCTCGATGTCGATGTTGAGCTTGTCAACCGAGGGCTTGTCATTGCCCGGGTAGAGCCGGGTTGCCTCGTCGAACTTGACTGTTGCCATGGCTACGTTGCCTCTCCTTCACCGGCAGGAACGTGCCGGACGATCCGTTGTAAAGGGTGGTGCTGCCGCTGACGTCGGTGTCCGCGGTGGGCTCAGTCTGGCCCAGCGGGGGGCGTTGCGCCAGTGCTGGTCCGGCCGGTGGGCGACGGAGTGGAAACGTTTGCGCACGCGAGAGGTATGCCGCGTGGCCGCGGCGCGCACGCGGCATACCTGAAATTTCTTGCAGGGTGTCGGCGGGCAACCCTGCAACTTCTTGCTACCGTCGCGGCCATGAAGGCGAGACTGGCTGACATCGCGGCGCACGCCGACGTCAGCGAGGCGACCGTCAGCAGGGTGCTCAACGGCAAGCCCGGGGTGGCCGAGGCGACCCGCGAGGCCGTGCTGACCTCGCTGGACATCCTCGGGTACGACCGTCCGTCGCGACTGCGGCGCAGGACCGCCGACCTCGTCGGCCTGATCGTCCCGGAGCTGACCAACCCGATCTTCCCGGCGTTCGCGCAGATCATCGAGACGGCGCTGGCCCGGCACCAGTTCACGCCGGTCCTGTGCACGCAGACCCCCGGCGGGGTGCACGAGGACGAGTACGTCCAGATGCTGCTCGACCGTGGCGTCGCGGGGATCATCTACGTCTCGGGCCAGCACGCCGACGTGACCACCGATCCCGAGCGGTACACCAGCCTGCGCGAGCGGGAGCTGCCGATCGTGCTCGTCAACGGCTACTGCGAGGGCATCGACGCGCCGTTCATCTCCAACGACGACGTCGCCTCGATGGAGCTCGCGCTGACCCACCTCGTCCAGCTCGGCCACACCCAGATCGGGCTGGCCGTGGGGCCGGAGCGGTTCGTCCCCGTCATCCGCAAGATCGACGGGTTCCGCGCCTCGATGAAGAACCTGCTCGGTCGCGACGACGTCGACGAGCTGATCGAACGCACGATGTTCTCGGTCGAGGGCGGCGACACCGCGGGGGCCCGGCTGATCGAGAAGGGCTGCACGGCCGTCGTGTGCGGCTCCGACCTGATGGCGCTGGGCGCGATCCGGGCGGCACGGCGGGCGGGCAAGCAGGTGCCGGCGGACTTCTCGGTGGTGGGCTACGACGACTCGCCCCTCATCGCGTTCACCGACCCGCCACTGACGACGGTGCGGCAGAGCGTCCAGGCGATGGCCGAGGCGGCAGTGCGGGCCCTGCTCGACGAGATCGCCGGTGAGCCCTCTCCGCGAGCCGAGTACGTCTTCCGACCCGAGCTAGTGGTGCGTGCATCCACCGGTGCCGCGCCCACCCGCTGAGGCGCCGGTCAGCGGGCGTAGAGCCTGGCCTTGGCTGTCCTGACCGTCAGGGTCTCGGGGGTGCCCTGGATCGTGACGTCCCCGGGGATGTCGATCCACTGACCACCGTTGACGGGGAACTGTCCGGTGTAGGTGGCATCAGAGCCCTCCACAGGCCGATCACATACCGAGACCGCCGGAGCTACCGCCGCGAGCGTCGCTCGAACACCAGCCGCAGCGCCCCGGCTGCGTCCTCGGGGGAGTCCACCCGGAACCGGGCAGCCGTCTCGCCCGGGCCCACCTTGACGGTCACGTCGTCCGGCCCCAGCGCCCGGAACGCGTCCTCGTCGGTCACGTCGTCGCCGAAGTAGGCGACCACGTCCGCGCCCACCTCGTCGCGCAGCGCGACCAGCGCGGAACCCTTGTCGGCCCGCACCACGCTCACCTCCACCACGTGCTTGCCGTGCAGCACGTGCAGTCCGGTATGCCGCGTGGTCACGTCGAGCGCCGCCGCTTCCGCTTCGCGGGCGGCCGACTCGTCGGCCATCCGGCGGGTGTGCAGGACCACCGCGGTCGGCTTGAACTCGAGCGACGCGCCGGGTGGCAGGCTGGCACACAGGTCCTTCAGGTCGTCGGTGACCCGGTGGAGCGCCAGCTGCTCGTCGTCGGTCAGCCCTGGACCGCCCGAGCCGGCGGCCGAGCCCGAGTCGATGGTGGCGCTGGTCTCCGCGCCATGGCTGCCGATCCGGGTCACGGCGCTGTCGCCCAGACCGGTGAGCAGGGTCAACGTCTCCAGGTCGCGCCCGGACACCACCGCGGCATACGTGGCGGGAAGGGCCGCAAGGCCTTCCAGGCTCTCGATGGTGCCTGGCAACGCCGTGGACGCCATCGGGTCGCGGACGAGGGGAGCGAGTACGCCGTCGAAGTCGGACGCGACGAGCACCGTTGGCGCCACCGCGAATTCGTCGATCGCCGCCGTCAACGCCGCGGGCAGGCCCGACGACACCGCCGCCGGCAGCGTCATGACCTGGAGTCCTCGGCCGCGGCCTGGTGCAGGTAGCGCGCCTTGCGGTCGGCCGTGGCGTGCTCGTCGTCGGCCTTCTGCTCCTTGGTCGTGCGCTGCGGTCGGTCCGGGGCCACTTCGAGGGCTTCGAGGAACCGGGACGCCCAGCGTTGCACGTCGTGGTCGGCGACGCGGCGGCGCATCGCCCGCATCAGGCGCCGCTTCTCCTTCTCCGGCGTCTCGATGGCCCGCATGATCGTCTGCTTCAGCCCCTCGATGTCGTGCGGGTTGCAGACGAACGCCTGGTGCAGCTCGTGGAACGCCCCGGTGAACTCCGAGAGCACCAGCGCGCCGCCCTCGTCGTAACGGCAGGTGACGTACTCCTTGGCGACGAGGTTCATGCCGTCGCGCAGCGGGGTCACGAGGACGACGTCGGCGGCGAGGTACAGCGCCGCCATCTCCTGTCGCGGATAGGAGTGGTGGAGGTACTGGACCGCGGGCGCGCCGATGCGGCTGTGCTCGCCGTTGAGGCGTCCGACCTCGCCCTCGATCTCGTGCCGCAGCTCGCGATAGGCAGCCACCCGCTCGCGGCTCGGCGTGGCCACCTGCACGAAGACCTCGTTGGGCGGCGAGACCTGACCCTCCTCGAGGAGCTCCCCGTAGGCCTTGATCCGGTGGCCGATCCCCTTGGTGTAGTCGAGTCGGTCCACGCCGAGGAGCAGGGTGCGGGGGTTGCCGAGCGACTCGCGGATCTCCTTGGCGCGCTGCTGCGTCTCGGGCAGCTTGGCCACCGCCTGGAGCCCGACGTAGTCGATGGAGATCGGGACGGCGCTGGCCCGCACCCGGCGGCTGTCGTCGGCGCGCGAGACCGAGACCGTGTCCCCCTTGGTGGGCAGGCCCAGCAGCTGCCGGCAGGCGCGCACGAAGTTCTGTGCGTCAGCGACCCGTTGGAACCCCAGGTAGTCAGCCCCCAGCAGTCCCTCGAGCACGGCCCGTCGCCACGGCAGCTGGGCGAACAGCTCGACCGGCGGGAACGGGATGTGGTCGAACCAGCCGATCCGCACGTCCGGCCGCAGCTCGCGCACCATCGCGGGCACGAGCTGGAGCTGGTAGTCGTGCACCCACACCGTCGCGCCCTTCGCGGCGACCTCGCAGATCGCCTCGGCGAACCGGCGGTTGACCGTCTCGTAGGCCGTGAACCAGTACCGGTGGAAGGTCGCCGGGACGATGACGTCGTGGTAGATCGGCCAGAGCGTGTCGTTGCTGAAGCCCTCGTAGTAGTGGGCGACCTCGTCCTCCGACAGCGGCACGGGCCGCAGGTGCATGTCGTCCTCGACGAAGGGTTCGGGGGCGTCGCCCGCCTCGCCGGCCCACCCGACCCAGGCGCCCTCCCGGCCACGCATGACCGACTCCATGGCGGTGACCAGACCGCCCGGACTGGTCCGCCAGGACACCTCCCCGTCGTCGCCCACGACCCGGTCCACGGGCAATCGGTTGGCGGCGATGACCAGGTCGAACTGCTGCTGGCTGCGAGGCACAGGAAATCAACTCCACGGTGTAGTTGCAGTGGCAACCCTATGTCGCGAGCCAGCCAGACGGCACACCGTGCCTCGGTCGTGGGAGGTGCCCGTCGGGTATGCCGCGTGCGTGGGCTCCCCCTAGCGGTGGCCCTCCCGGCGGTCTACCGTCTGACCATGAGGATCTCGGATGTCGTGCGACGCAAGGGTGGCCAAGTGGTCACCATCCGCTCCGAAGAGACCGTGGAACGGCTGCTCGACCTGCTCGCCGAGCACCGCATCGGTGCCCTCGTCGTGAGTGACGACGGTGAGTCCGTGAGCGGCATCGTCAGCGAGCGCGACGTCGTGCGCCACCTGCAGAGCGACGGTGCCGCCGTCCTGCTGGCGCCAGTGGGCTCGATCATGACGGCCGACGTGGAGACGTGCGGGCCCGATGTCCAGATCGACGAGCTGGCCCGCACGATGACCGAGCTGCGCATCCGCCACGTGCCGGTCGTCGTCGACGGCCATCTGCACGCGATCGTCAGCATCGGCGACATCGTCAAGCACCGGATCGACGAGCTCCAGTCCGAGCGTGACCAACTTGTTGGCTACATCCAGCAGTAACCTCACCCGTTTCGCAGGGCACCCTCACGTACCGTAGGGGGATGACGACAGAGGCCGTAGGGGGATGACGACCGAGGCGATCGAGGGCAGCGACGGCCGGTCCGTCGCGCCAGACGGCCTCCGGCTCGGCCCGTACCGCCTCATCCAGCAGCTGGGTGAGGGCGGCATGGGCGTCGTCCACCTGGCGCTCGACCCCAGTGGCCGTGCCGTGGCGCTCAAGGTGCTGCGCCCGCACGTGGCGCACGACCGCGACGCCCGCACGCGCCTGGCGCGAGAGGTGCAGGTCCTGCGTCGCATCGACGACCACCGCGTCGCAGCGGTGATCGACGCCGACCTCGACGGCGACCGGCCCTACCTCGTGACCCGCTACGTCCCGGGTCCCGCCCTGGACGACGTGGTCAAGGAGTCCGGCCCGATCCGCGGCGGTGAGCTTCTCCGGCTGGGCCGTGGGCTCGCCGACGCCCTCCACGCCATCCACGCCGCCGACGTCATCCACCGCGACCTCAAGCCCGGCAACGTGCTGCTCCTCGACGGTGACCCGGTGCTGATCGACTTCGGCATCGCCCACGTCGCCGACGACGTCCGGATCACCATGACCGGTCTGGTCATGGG
Organism: Pedococcus sp. P2_E5; assembly: GCF_056403895.1. Lineage (NCBI taxonomy): Bacteria > Bacillati > Actinomycetota > Actinomycetes > Micrococcales > Intrasporangiaceae > Pedococcus > Pedococcus sp. P2_E5. The sequence continues at coordinate 39,129 of NZ_JBFUEP010000030.1, read as the reverse complement.
AACTCCGGGCTACCTGTCCCCCGAGGTCGTCGAGGGCGCGCCGGTCACAGAGGCCACCGACTGGTGGGGGTGGGCCGCCACCTTGGCCTACGCCGCCAGCGGCGCCCCGCCCTTCGGCCGCGGACCCATGGACGTGGTCCTCACGCGCGTCAGCCGGGGGGAGGCCGACCTCACCGGTGTCGACCCACGCCTCGCCCCGCTCCTGTATGCCGCGTTGTCCCCCCAACCTCGCCAGCGTCCCGACGCCGACGAGGTCGTCGACGCGCTGGAGCGCTACGCCACCGGGCAACCGGTGACCGAGGCACTCACGACGCCCCCGCGGCATACCCAGGTGTTGGAACACCGGCCCACCGCCCGCTGGGAGCGTCCCGCCGTCGCGTCCGCCCCCGTGGCGCTGCCCGTCGAACCCGAATGGGCCCGGGAGCCGCAGTGGACGCCCGAAGGGCAGTGGACGCAGGCGCCCGAGCAGGACCTCGTGCCCTGGGACGAGCCCGACGGTGAGGTGTCCGAGTGGCAGGCCGCCTGGGAGGGAGAGGTCGGCGAACCCGACCCGCGCATCGGCCGCCCGGCGCGCACCGGCACCCTGCTGGCCCTGCTCACGGTCGTGGTGGCGGGGGCTGCGGGCTTCCCCGTGGTTGCCGCGGTGGTTGCGGTGCTCTGGTCGTGGGCGGCCCGCACGGCGGACCGGTCCGTGACCTCGCTCGTCCTGCGTCGACACCATCGCGGTCGGCGCCGGTCCGACGTGCCGATGGCCGTCGCCGCCAGCCCCTGGCACCTCGTCGTCGGCGCACTCGCGACCGTGGTCAGCGCGATCCTGCCGCTCGTCGTCGGGATCTGTGCCGTGTTCAGCACCGCCCTGGCCACCGTCGCGGTCAACAGCGGCTCTCCGCACCCGAACTCCTCGGCGCCGCTGGCGGTGGGCGCTGTGGTCGCGGCCCTGATGGCGTGGTGGGGCCCCGGTGGGTCCGGCCTGCGTCGCGGCACCCGGAGCATCATCCGCGGGGTCAGCCCCGGGCAGCGGGCGACCCAGGTGCTGGTCGTCCTGCTGCTGGTCGCGGCCGGCGGGCTCGCCCTGTGGAGCCTGCAGAACGCCGGGGTGCCCCAGTGGTGGCCGACCCAGGCGCCGTCGGGGCTGCTGTCCGGCGTCGGCCTCACCGCATGACGGAGGACACCGAGGGAACGCCAGGCACGTCGGGTCCCGGCACGTCGGGTGCAGGCACTTTGGGTGCCGGGGCGGCACGCCGGCCCGCCAAACGGCGCCCCGTGCTGCGCCAGAGCCGGATCTGGCGCGGGGAGGAGCTCACCGAGACGCTGCCGATGATCGAGAGCCTCCGGCACACGCCGTACCGCAACCCGCGCGTCCTCCAGGCAGCGGCCGAGGAGCGTGAGGCCAGGGCGTCCCTGGACCTGGCGCTGCGCGTCGGCGAGCTGATGCTGCGCTGTGGCGCGGGCGCTCCGCAGGTCGAGTCGTCCGTGGTCGCGGTCGCCGCTGCCGCAGGGTTGGACAACCTCGAGGTCGACATCACTCTCCAGTCGCTGCTGATCCAGTGCTCGACCGTTTCCGGGGTGCCCATCACCATGCTGCGGGTGGTGCGCTCGTCGACCCGTGACTTCGCCCGGCTGACGGCGGTCCACGAGTTCGTGGAGAACCTCGTCGCCGGGTCCTACGACCGCGAGGCGGCGGCTGAGCAGCTGCGCGAGATCCGCCGGGCACCACGGTTCTGGCCCAAGTGGGCGGTGCGGGGTTCCCTGGGCATGCTCGCTCTGGCCATTGCCGTCATGCTCGGCGCCGGTTTCGTCGCTGCCCTGGTTGCTGGGATCTCGGCCCTCCTCGTGGGGTATGCCGCGCGCGTCCTCGGGCGCGGCGGCCTGCCGGACTTCTACCAGTGCGCCATCGGCGGCTTCCTGGCAACGACCATCGCGTGGGGCGCCTTCAGCCTCGGCGCCGCCGGGTGGCTGCCCGTGTCGTCGTCCGACTTCGCCTTCATCGTTGCCGGGGGGATCACGGTGCTGCTCCCCGGCCGTACGGTCGCGTCCGCGTTCGAGGACGCCATCTCGGGCTACTCGGTCACGGGTGCCGGCCGGATGTTCGCAGTCTTCCTGACGACGGCCGGCATCATCCTGGGAGTGGCCACGGGCCTGTCCCTGACGCTGGCGTTGACGAGTGCCTTCGACCTCGAGCTGGCCTCTCCCTCGATCATGGCCACGCGGGCCCTCGACGCCCCCGTGGTGCTGGCCCTGGTGGGAGCGTTCGTCGTGGGCGTGGCCGGCGCGGTCTCGCTGCGGAGCCGGCGACTGCTGGTGATCCCGAGTGGACTGCTCTGCGCCGTCGGGGTCGCCGTGTCACTCGCGGTGTCCCGGGTCGACGGGCTCGGCCAGCTCGCGGCTGCCGGGATCGCGGCGATCGTGCTGGGATGTGCCGGCCGGCTGCTCGCCCTGCGCATGGGTGCCCCGGCGATGGTGCTCGTCGTGCCGGCGTCCTACGGACTGCTGCCTGGCCTGGCCATCTTCCGGGGACTCTACGAGATGGTCAACGGCTCGTCGGCGAACGCTGGGTCACTGTCGCTCCAGGGTGGACTGACGACCCTGCTCGGGGCGATGGCCGTGCTGCTCGCCATCGCGGCCGGCAGCGTGCTGGGGGAGTTCATGGCCGCGCCGTTCGACCACCGCATGGTGCAGAAGCGGCGGGCCCGCCGTCGCTGATCGGCGGYGCTGATGGACAGGTGCTGATGGACAGGCGCTGAGCGACAGGTGGCGCCGGGCCTTCGTCAATCTGTCCGAATTGCTTGTGGCCGGGGTCGGTGGCCCTTACGGTGGACAACCTGCGCAAACGCGCTCTCACAACTGCACACGGCATACCCAATCAGCCATGCACATCCACCGCGCCGAGCCTCGTCAGGTGGATGTCTTGCCGGAAGATCTCCGGGCAGACGAGGACGGGGGACCCAATCCGGCCACCACGGTGGCCTTGGGGTGAAGTCGGCTCCGGCCGACCGGGCACCTGACAGCCCGAACCCGACAGCTCACCCCGCAGGCGCCGGTCAGGAGAGGAAATCCCCCCGCCATGTTCTATGCCCCGAAGCACTCTGCTCGGAAGGCCAACCCCGTACGCCGTCGTGTGACCGGTGTCGCCGTCGCCGGTGTCGCCACCGTCGCGGGAGGCATGGCGACCGCGACCTCCGCGTCGGCGGCATCGACCGTCTGGGACCGGGTGGCCGTCTGTGAGAGCGGTGGAAACTGGTCCATCAACACGGGCAACGGCTACTACGGCGGACTGCAGTTCTCCGACCGCACCTGGGACGCCTTCGGCGGAGAGCGCTACGCCTCGACCGCCAACCGCGCCTCCAAGGCCCAGCAGATCACCGTCGCCCAGAAGGTCCTCGCCTCGCAGGGGCCCGGCGCCTGGCCCACCTGTGGCGCACGGGCCGGACTGACCCGCGCCAACGGCGGGGCGGTCGACGCCGGTTCGACCACGACCCAGACGGCTGCATCGCGGTCGACCGTGCGCAAGGCTCCCGCGGCCACCTCCGCTGGCACACTGGTGGTCGACGGCATCCGCGGGCCGAGGACGAACGCCGCCATCGAGCGCTGGGTCGGGGGTTCGGTCGACGGCACGTTGTCGCGCACCGACGTCAAGGCGTTGCAGCGCAAGGTCGGCTCGGCGCCCGACGGCGTGATCGGCCCGAAGACGGTGGCTGCGCTGCAGGCGAAGATCGGCGCCCGGAAGAACGGCTCGCACTCGCTCGACCGCGCAACGGTGCGGTCGCTGCAGGGCTACCTGAACGCCCGCTGACCGTTCCTCACGCTCCGAGTTCCTGACGAGGGCGCCCGCGCCGGTACCATCGTCGCCGTCTGCTGCGGCAGGCAGGCCGGCGTGGCGCAATTGGCAGCGCACTTGTCTTGTAAACAAGGGGTTAGGGGTTCAAGTCCCCTCGTCGGCTCCCTGACCTGTGTATGAGTTCGGCTCATGCACGACGTATTGGCTCCGGTACATGCCTGACACGGCTTCGGCTGATCCTTGACACTGGCTCCGGCTGATCCTTGACGCGGTCCGGCCGCTTCCCGAGTCGGTGACTCGCGAGACCACCGGACTCACCGGCATACCCCCGGGGCGCGAACCGCCGAGGCGGACAGGTGCGAAAGGGGCGGCGGCCCGCCTCTCTCGTCGTAATGCCCAATCCGCCGAATCGGTCTATATGGGGACGGCGCCACATCATCTTCATGGCCGCCCGAGAGGGAATTTCTCTCAGGCGCGCTCACGCGTGTTGAAAAGTGCGGCGCTGCCATCAAGAGACAGTTCTCGAATATCTCCCCACGAGAAATCGCCATGATTGGCGGAGGTGACTTCGGATGCTTTTCGCGCGACAGACAAATGAAGTGTTTACCGGTGCGTGTCATCAGGCGCGGCGCCCAGTCTCGGGTCGTCAGGGCTGCCCGTCCCACCCGTCGACCTGCAGGGCGGCCATGGGCGCGATCGTCCTGGGGCTTGCGCTGGCAGCGCCGGCGGCAACGACGGGTGAGCCGACCCGCGGCGGCCTGCCGCTGTCGATCGACCCGCCATCCACTGCGACGGGGACGGCGCCTGCGAGGGAATGGCATTCGGTGTCCGGCCCTGCCGCCGAGGCCCAGCTCGGGGACCATGCCCTCGCGCTGACGTACGCCGCGGCCGCACCAGCGGCTTCCGCGCGAACCGTGTGCGTGAACAGGGCGAACGTGCGGTCCGGCCCGGGCACGTCATACCGGGTCGTCACCACGCTCGGCCGGGGCGCAACCGTGAAGGGGCCGGTGGCCAGGGGCTGGCTCAAGCTCCGCAACGGGCAGTGGATCTCCACCACCGTGACCTGCGCGAAGCGCGCCGGCGCGGCTCCGGCGGCCGCAGCCCAGACCGGCTCGCAGCAGGCCTTCCAGGCCTGGGCGCGGGCTCTCGACCCGGCGGGGAGCGCGACGTGGAAGCTCGACCACTCCCGGACCCACGCCAAGGGCGTCGTGCGGGGCATGACGGTGTTCCACAGCTGGGGACAAAGTCGGTCCACGGTCTACATCCAGCCGGGTATGAGCTGGGCCAAGACGAAAATGGTCATGGCACACGAGGCCATTCACGTGAGGCAGATTCGATATGGCGGTTTCCGTCACTCCCTCAGCGTGTTTGGTTCGATTCCGGGAATGGAGCGGGCAGCCGACTGCGGAGCGACTCTCACGCTGAGGTACGTGGTCCGGGGCGGGTGCACCTCTGCGCTCAGAGCACCTGTTCGCAACCTTCTCTCGGGCCGAGCCGCGTGAAGCGGTTCTGCGCCTCGATGGTCACGGCAAGACGAGGGACCCCGCGGGATCCACAGGGGGAAGGATCCACGCGGGGCCCCGGCCGGAGTTCCGGCCAGCCGGTCAGTCAGGGGCTGACCGACCACCCCAAGGACGGGCCGGAGGGGTGCCGCGTTACGGCGAGGGGGACCCCCTCGGGCTGCCGAAGAATGTCGCCCGGGAGCGTAATGACAAACCCGTCGTCGGCGTCTCATCAGCGACGGCTCCGAGTCGCGAGCCGCACCTCGAGGTGGAAGGCCGGGGATGGCGACCGCAGTCCGACACCGCTCTGGACGACCGTGACACGGGCGAGGCCGAACCGCACCGCGGACCAGGCAGGCGAGCTGTTCGTTCGCCAGGTCTACGCGCACATGCGTCTGGCGCCCTGGGCCAACCTGGCGAACGCGATGAGCGTGCTGGTCCTGTGGCTGTACGTGGTTGCACCCCAGCACCCGGTCTTCGGTGCGGTCTGGGCGACCCTGGCCCTCCTGACTTTGGGCCTCCGGTCCTTCTGGTGGCGAGTTCGCGAACCCAGTGGGACCGACCCGTGGGACCTGGCCGAGGCCCGACGGATGTTCCGTGTCACCTCCCTGGAGATCTCGATCCACGGGGTCCTCAACACCGGCATGACCTTCTACGTGCTCCCGAGGGTGGACCCAGGGCGTCAGGTCGTGCTCGTGGCCACGATCGCAGGGATCATGGGTGCTGGTGCCGTGGTCATGTCGCCGCTCAGGCCGATCGGCATCCTCTGGGTCGCGATCCACGCCGCTGGTTTCACGCCGGCCTTCATCGCCATGCGGCAGACCGCCTACTCGATCCTGAGCCTGCTGACCCTCGTCTACGGGGGAGTCCTCATCCTCGGGGTCATCTACCTGTCGAACTCCTTCGAGCGACGCAGCATCGCCGAGTTCGCTGCTCGACAGGCCCAGCAGGATGTCGAGCTCTTGCTCGACGACTTCGAGGACGGAGCTCGCGACTGGCTCTGGGAGACCGCGCCACAGGGCGACTTCACGCGAACCTCCGATCGAATGGCCGAAGTCTCGGGACACACGACGGACCAGCTGCACCAGCTGAAGTTGGCACAGCTCCTCGGGCGACTGGCGAACGAGTCAGAGGGCGGCACGAAGGCCGTCCACGCTCTGAGTGATGCCATGGCTCGAGGGGAGGCAATCCGCGAGCACCTCATTCCTGTCGTGGTGGCGGGCAACGAGAGGTGGTGGTCGCTGTCGGCCAAACCCATGACGAGGCGAGATGGACTCGTCACGGGCTGGCGAGGTGTGGGGGTGGACACGACCGACGAGGTCAGGCACCGGCAGGAAATGGTCAGGCTGGCAGAGACGGATCCCCTGACCGAGCTCGCCAACCGACGTAGGTTCAACGAAAGGCTGCAGTCCTGCCTCGCCGGGCGCGAACGGCCCGGGCCGTGCCACCTGGCGATCTTCGACCTCGACAACTTCAAGTCCGTCAACGACACCCTGGGACATGGAGTGGGCGACGAGCTCCTTCAGCATGTCGCCGCCCGGATGCTTGCCAACAGCAACGGCGACTTTGTCGCTCGACTCGGTGGCGACGAGTTCGCCGTCATCGCACAGCCTGAATCACCTCCCGACTTTCCCGAAGTGGTGTTCGCCCACTACCAGAACACGTTTGCCGAGCCCTTCACCATCCGCGGAAACCGCATCGAGATGAGCGCCAGCGTGGGGTGCACCCATGCGGTCCCGCACAGCACCAGCGCGGACGAGATGGTGCGCATGGCCGACCTGGCCCTGTACGACGCCAAGGGAGTGGGGCACGGCCGGATGAGCTCGTTCACCCAGTCGATGAGCGTCCGCGCGCGAGAGCGGGCTTCCCTCCTGGCTGATCTCGCCCGAGCCATCGAGAACGAGGAGTTCCTCTACCACTACCAGGCGCAACACGATGTGCGCACCGGCAGAGTGGTGGCGACCGAGGCGCTCCTGCGCTGGCAGCATCCGACGCGTGGTCTCCTTGCTCCTGCGGACTTCCTCGACGTCGCGCAGGAGTCCGGACTGATCGTGCCCATTGGCGAGTTCATGCTCCGACACGCGTGCCGGGAGCTGTCGCGGCTGGGTCGCGGCGTCCGACTCACGGTGAACGTGTCAGAGGCCGAGCTCGGGGCTGCCGGGTTCCTGGACCACGTGGAAGCCGCCCTCAACGAGTTCGGCGTCGCGCCGAACCTGCTCGAGCTCGAGGTGACGGAGTCAGCAGCCGTCAGCGACCACTCCATCTCGCTCATGCACGAGCTCCGTCACCTCGGCGTCCGCATCGCGATCGACGACTTCGGGACTGGCTACTCCTCGCTCAACAACCTCCAGCGGGTGCCGGTGGACCTGCTCAAAGTGGACCGCGCCTTCGCAGCCGCCCTGACGACCAGCGACACACGCACGAGCCAGACGGCGGTCGCGGTCATGAAGGCAGCCGTCGACATCGCGACCGCGCTGGGCATCAGCACGCTCGCAGAGGGAATCGAGCGCCGGGACCAGCTGGCCCAGGTCCGGGCACTCGGCTTCGACCTCGTCCAGGGCTTCTTCCTCGCGTCGCCCACACCCGCCGTGAACCGTCACCTCTCCGTGGTCGAGACCCCCCTGGAGCAGTGACCTCCGAACATCAACCCATCCAGCGGCCACAGGCCGACCCGGCTGTGGTGGCGCGACCGACCTGACCAGCGCCGCCATCGGCGGTGAGTCAGGTCGCGGCTCCGGACGCGAGCTCCGCGTCCGACTGGCCGTTCTCCTGCACCAGGTGGAGCGACGCGGCATACACGTCGGCCAGGGCCTCCAGCATGCAGCAGGGATCCAGGAGGTAGGAGCGATGGGAGTCGTGATTGAGGAAGTTGACCCGCTCGACGGCCTGCGCGAGCTCGTCGAGCACCAGCGACGAAACCGAGATCCGTTCCGGAATGTCCATGACGAGCTCCTAGGTGGGACGCATAGGCTCACACTGGGCGATGACGACTTGAGGCACGTGCAGTGCCGGGCTCTACGGGGGCCACGTGGCCTCGATTGAGCCCTTGGCGGGCGAACCATTCGCGTAGGTTCCCTGGACGGTCGCGCGGACGAGTCCGCCCGCCGCCGCAGTCCAGGCCGTGTGGATGGTCCCCGTCCACGTGACGTCCTGGGCGTTGGCGGCGGCGCAGCTGATGGTCGTCTGGCTCTGGGTGCAGGAGGTCCAGTCGCCACTGGCCTGCGTCAGGGTGACACCAGTCGGCACCTCCAGGAGGAGTTTCAACGGGCCGACGACACCTTCGGCGGAGGCCGTGACGACGATGGCCGTGTCTGACGGGGCGCCACCGATTCCCAGGTCGAGCGCCATCGGACTCATCCGGGGCGACTGCGTGGTGGGGGCGGCAATCGTCGGCTTCACGACGGTCGTGGCGCGTGGGACGGGGGCGCTGGTCCGCACCGGCGTGATCGCCCGGGCTCGTGGCGGGGTGGTCGTGGTCGGGGTGGTCGTGGTCGGTCGCTGGGTCACGGGCGGCGGGGTGGTCGTCGTCGTACTCGGGGTCACCGTTGACGGCTGGGTCACCACCGGGGTCTCCGTCGCGACCTGAGGCGCATCCAGTCCGTCCGGCCGAAGGGCCAGGATGATCGCGATGGTGGCGGCCACCGCCGCGGGGCCCACGAGCCAGCGGGTGCGGGGACGTGCCTTGGAGGGGGACATCGTCAGCGCCTGCGACGTGCTGGTCGCCCCGGCACCGGCAGCGACGCCTCCAGCGAACATCGAGGAGGGGAACAGGCCCAGGATGGCCGGCCCGAGCACGCCGGCGAAGTTTCGGTCGACCGCTCTGAGTTCCTCGATGCGCCTCGTGCACCCGAGGCAGGTGGCCACGTGGCTCACCAGCGCGTCCGGGGCTCCAGCCTCGGAGACCGTCAGGTCTGCGAGTCCGTCGATGAAGGGCTTGCACTCGGCATCCACGCCCCGGTCCGAGAGGTGGGCGCGTAGATAGGCCAGCCGAAAGCCTCGGCGAGCTCGCTTGGCCAAGGCGGCGACGCCATTCGGGGAGAGCTCCATGGCCCGGCCGACCTCGATGTTGCTGTCCTTGTCGACCGCCGTCCGCCACAGCACGATCTGCCACCGCTTGGGGAGATCGGCGAACGCGACGCGCACCAGTTCGAGCTCGGACATGTGGACCGTGGTGTCTGGGGTGGCCCGGTCGAACACGGCCACGTCGTCGGTGATGACGTCACCGGACGAGGGGCGTCGTGCCCTGCTCGCGGCCAGATTGCGCACCGAGGTCACGAGATAGGCACGGACGGAGGTGGTCGGGCCGGCGCCCGAGGAGAGGGCCGACAGCATTCCGGCGAATGCGTCGGAGGCGATCTCCTCGGCGTCCCGCGGTTGGCGGGTGACCCGTCGTGCGGCGAGTAGCACTGCGGGGTAGTGCCGGGTCCAGAGCTCGACAGCCGCTTGCTGATCGCCACTGCGAGCGCGTTCGACCAGGTCTACGTCTGGCTCGACGGAGTCGACCGGGTCGACGTCATCCACGGTCTGTGCCTGCCTCTGGCTCCGCGACTGCTCCGGCTGTCTCCCGGAGCTCTTCGGGTTCCGCGGGGTACAGTGCCGCGACGCGAAAGCGGACCTCGCCCGTGCCTCCGGCGGCCAGGTCGGCTCGATGTTCGGCCTCCGCGACCGTGAGCGCGGCAAGGGCGTTGGGGTAGGGGCCGGAGTAGCTGGCCGGCGGACACCCGGGGACCACCGCGATGACGACATGGGGCATGTCGATCTCAGCGACCTCCATGGAGTACATGATCCGAGCCACGAGCTCCATGTCTCCAGATCCATGGGGAAATAACGATTCGCTCACCCCAGAACCTTTCCTACCGGGCACTCGACGACTCCTGAACATGGAGACGTCTGAAAGTTCAATTGGTGACGCGGCGGTGTGTCACACCGCTACTGAACGGTGGACGCTTCGGCCAGCCGGACGGTTCGTCGTCCGCTAGCGCGCGAAGACGGTCGCCGCCTCTGCGGACATCGGCGCGTGGACGTGCGCGACTCCAGGGACGACGCGCAGCGTCCACCGAAACGGTATGCCGCGGCCGCGGGCCTGTTCGCCTGCGACCCGGTAGAACTCCTCCCCACGCTCGATCCGCGTCTGACCCTGCCGAGCGGCGCCTTCGTCCTGTCGAAGGTTCTCGTCCTCGATGTCCTCACTGCCGAGCAGCACGGTGAGATCGCGCGCGAAGAGGCCGTCGAGGTCCACTGGTGCTGGCGCGTGGTGCAGTCCGTAGGGAAAGTCGATGTCGAGATCCGGGACGGTGTACCAGCCGGCGTTGGCTGCCACCGCTCGCCTGACCGGGGCAGTCGGCTCGAACTCCAGGTACCGGTGGACGAACTGGGCGCCCGCCGAATGGCCGAACAGGTCGAAGGTGGGGGCGCGCACACCGGTCAGGGCTCGGACCYGGTCCACCAAGGGTTGGATGTAGGCAAACGCCCAGTCGTGGGTGGGCCGTGCGTCTCCGGACTCGTCCACAGTGCCCCCCAGGTTGTAGCCGGAAGCCCCTGGAAAGTCCTCCTGGTCGAACTGCGGCGCGACCACCACCCAGGGACGGTCCTTGACCAGCGACGTCCAGGAGTCTCTGTAGTCGCGCGCGTTCCTGTTCGTGCCGTGCATCACGACGACCACTCGCCCGGCTTCGAGTGCTCCAGAGCCGACGGCATAGAACACCCTGATCGGTGGTGCGCCGGGCGGGGCGAACTCGAACGAGCCTGTTCCCGTGAGAGCTGCTCCCCCGGAAGCCGGCGCGTCCTCCACGGCACGACTACAGGCTGTGGCGCCCAATGCCGTCATGAGGAGTACCACCCCCGTGAGCCGTAGCTGTCGCATCAGAAGGACACGGATGCCCGGTTCTGCATCCAGCTCACCCCCGGACCGAGAATCCGGTGTGCTGCCTCGAGGGAGGCGGCGGGGCAGGCGCGAGCGACGTACCCGTTGAGGAGGTTGTCTGTCTGCACGCAGTCGAGTTGCAGGGTTCCGCGTCCGTTCGCGTCCCAGCGCAGGTGGGCCACAGCGCCCACCCCGACCTTGCCATGGCCGGCAAACCTGCCGGGTGTGCCGAAGGCAAGATTGCCGAGGCTGTAGGCGACCGGAGTGCCTCGCACGATCTCGATCGGCTGCAGCACGTGGGGGCCGTGACCGATCACCGCGTCGTAGCCCGCGTCCACCAGCAGTCCTGCCCAGTACCGCTGTTGCGGGTTGATGTCGGCGTAGTTGTCGCCCCAGTGGACGAAGGCGACCACCTTGGAGGCCCCCGCACGCTTCCCCGTGATGACCCCGCGCTCGATGAGGTCAGGACTGAAGGGAACCATCCCCGGGGTGGTCGACGTACTTCGGTGGACGGGCCCGAAGTTCTCGCCGAACGCCACCACCGCAACCGTATCCTGCGGTGAGGCGAGGATGAGCGGACGCATGGCCTCTGCTCGATTGCGGCCCGCGCCGAAGGTCGACAGTCCTGAGGCCGCGGCCGTCCGCTGGGTCTCTGCCAGCCCCGCCGCACCACGATCCATGGCGTGGTTGTTTCCGAGGCCCAGCACGTCGACCCCGGCGCGGCCCAGGGCCGGCGCCCCGGCCAGGCCGCCGGCATACGAGTACTTCGCGCCGGGGTTGGCGGGAGTGGCCGCCGTGGTGATCGGGGCTTCGGCGTTGACGATGGTGACGTCTCCGGACGTGAGCATCGCGCGGACGCCTGCCAACGGCGCGTCATAGCCGGCGGTGGCGATCAGTCGGTCTGCGCCGTCGCCCAGCATGGTGTCGCCGGCGAACGTGAGGTCGACGGAGCCGTCTGCACCGGCGCTGACGGGCCGGGTGACGACGTCAGGCAGGGGTGCTGCCATGCCGGTGAGCTGCCATCCCACCGTTACCAGGCTCAGGGTCGTCGCCGCCCCGAAGCCCGCCATCAGTCGACGGTCGCGCCTCAGGTGCTTCTGGCGGGCCATCGGCTCCCCTGGGGTGTGCGGCTCGTCCACAGGTCTTCGCAATAGGTGCTGCTGGCCTTGACCTCGACACATCGCCCCCCATCCATGACCCAGATCAGGTCGGCCTCGGCCAGGTCGTCCGGCTCATCGGTGCACCAGAGGACGGTCCCCCGGTGACGCAGGACCATGGCGCGAGCCAGGATGCGACTGGCCGGGTCGAGACCCTCGAAGGGTCTGTCCAGCAGCAGGATCGGAGGATTTCCCATCAGCGCTCTCCCGATGGCGATCAGCTGTCGGTCGGCGGACGGGATGTTCTGTCCGCCCTCGACGAGCCACTCGGCCACGCCCGAACCCCCGATCCGCGGCAGGACCTGGTTGAGTCCGAGCCCGAAGGCGACCCGCTGAACCTCGGACGCCGGAGCGGCTCTCGCTCCGTAGGTCAGGTTGCGCCGGACCGTGCCGCGCATCAGAGGCAGGTCGGGACCGACCATCCCCACGGCGCGACCGATCGAGCCGGGATCGGTGGCCACGAGATCCTGCTCGTCGATGGTGACCGCCCCGGAGTCGGGGTCCACGAGTCTGGCAATGAGGTCGAGCACGGCGGTGGCACCCGAATCCGCCCCGCCCGTGATGGCCACCACCGTCCCGGGCGCCGCCTCGGCGGAGAAGCCCCGCAAGGCGCCCTCCACCGTGACGTCGTCGAAGCGGATGTGACCCCGCCGCACTCTCAGCGGCGCGAAGAGCTCAGCCTCGATCGCGCGGCTCGAGCTCGCGAGGAACTCCCCGATCTTCTGGCGCGACACCAGCCCTCGATGCCAGTAGTCGTGCATCAGCCCGAGGGTTCTCACCGACCTCGTGAGGAAGCGCGCGATCAGCACCTCCAGCAGGACCGTGGTGGGAAGGACAGCACCGTTGCGGGCTTCGACGACGCCGGTGGCCACCACCGCCGCGGTCGCCACCATGCTGGTGCCGGTCGCGATGCCGCGCAGCCGGCCGCGCAAGCTGGCCACCCGCCCCAGCGCTCGGTTGAGGGAGTCGTTCTGGCGGGACAGCCTGGCGTACTCGCCCCCCGTGCGTCCCGACACCTGCGTGACGGCGAGGGCATTGATCTGTTCCGCGATGTTTCCGATGACCAACGACCGCCGTCGCCGCATCGTGCGTGTCGCGGACCGCATCGTCTGACCGCTGTAGAGCGACACCGCGGCGCCCAGGCACAGGACGGCGACGAGTGCGCACGCCATGGCACGGTCGAGGATGAACGCACCGGTCAGGCCTGCCACCAGCGTGATGGCGGCCGACGACCCCTGCAGCTGGCCACGGCTGAGCCACATGCGCAACATCGAGAGGTCTCCGGTGAGCCGGAGCAGGAGCCCGCCACGGGCGCGGTGCAGGAGGTGGTTCGGCAGCATTCGCTGCAGATGGCCGTACATCTCCATGCGGAGGCGACGGACGACCTCGTAACCTGCCTTCTCGGTCACGCTGAACTCGATGGCCCGCATGGTCCCCAGCGCCGCGCCCAGGCCGGCCAGGACGAGGCAGCCCAGCAGGGATTCTCGATACTGCCGTTCGGCGGCCAGTCCCACACCCGTGGGCTCGAGCGCATCGACCACGTGCGCCAACAGCAGGATGAAGGCCAGGAGGCAGGCACCTTGCCCCAGGCCGAGTCCAAGCACGATGACCCTGGCCCCGCGCGACACGCGAAAGGGCGCCGGGTCGGTGCCCCTGTCGACACCGGGCAGTGGCCCCAGACTGGTCTGCCACTGGGGAAGTCGCGCATCCATGGTCAGCCCGCCTGCGAGATCAGGCGATCCGGAACGAACGCTTCGCCCCGCAGGGTGTCGCTCGACTGGAAGCCTGTGGCGGGGGGCGCGGACGTCGCTGACTCGAGGGGCGAATGGTCAGTCTCCACCGTCAGGTCGAGCCCCGCCAGCTCGACGGGCCAGGCGGCGTCCAGGGCGGGTTCTGGGTCTCGCACCAGGTCGGGGTCCAGGCCGAGCGCAGGAATCACCAGCTCCGGAGACTGGAGTTCGGGGATCCCCCACACGGGAAGCCCGGTCGCCTCTGCGGCCTCCCGGATCGCGAGCGGGGAGCGCGTCAGCATGCCCGACACGGCAGCCACCTTGAAGCCCCGCTCCCGAAGGTGACTGACACCATGCGCGGCGCCCATCGCGTCAGAGGCCGCGAGCACGACGACGTCGAGCAGCTCATGGACGACCGGCGAGGTCAGCAGCATTCTGTTCTCCTGCTGGAAGACTCCGTCAGCGATCTCCACGAAGTTGACCCCACATCCGGCAAGGGACAGCTGAGCGACGAGCTGGGTCATCGCCGACTCGAGGACGGGGATCGGCTGCCGAAAGGTCGACGCCAGACCCGCGTCCGTGAAGTCGAACATGCGATGCGCGCCCGCATCGAGCATCACCCAGAAGTCGTTTCCCGATCCCGTGCCGGTGACCTTGACCGACCCGGGTGCCATCCCGACCTTGCTCAGCCCGTGCAGGAGGTAGTGCATGGTCGTGGTCTTGCCCGCGTTCATCGACGTGCCGAGAACAGCAACCGTCCTGGGTCGCTCCGAGGGCGGAACCACGTCGGGGAGCCGGAAGTCCCAGACGTTCAGCGGCCTGCCGTACTCGTCGCCGACCAGTCCCAACGGAATGATGTCCGTGGCACGCCGGACGGCGCTGCTCTGGGAGATCGACTGGGAGGCGATCCCGCCGGAGGCCACCAGCTGGACACGGCCCAGCGAGGACGGCACGTGGGACTCGAACTGGTCCGTGGCGTATCGGTCGGCATAGGCGACGACGACGGTGTCCCCGACGTGCAGGGCACTGCGCCGGCCATCGGGCTGTTCGATTCGCCGGTGGTGCCCCAGACGCTCCACCTGCGCCAGGACGACATCTCCGGACCGTGGTCGGATCGCGCCGCCCACGAGCGTCTTCATGGCGGAGCGTGGCACGCGGCGCGTCGCGAAGCTCTGCCTGGCACGTTGGTTTGTCCCCCCCTCCAACGGCCTGACCCACACGTCTTGTCGAGCCATGCCCCCACCCTCCAAAAATCCCTGCGACGGGCGCCGCACCGTGGACGCGGTTCCCCCCGACGCCCTGCCTGCCGAACGTTGAACGAGGGGGACACCGGCGCGGTCGACAACCCGTCGCGGCCCTCGCCCGCGTCCTGTCCCTAGTGACGCGAGCGCCTGCCCGCCATCATCAGGCCCGATCCGGCGATCAGCAGGACCAGGGCGCCAGCCAGCGCAGCCGCCACGTTGAGGCCGGTGAAAGCCAAGGCGCCCCCGCTCACCTCGAGGGCCCCGCTGGTCGTGACGACGTAGGGAAGCGCTCCGTCGATCGTCCCGTTCTCCTCCGCACCCGTGGCTCCCGTGGTCCCCGTCGAGGTGGCGGTCGGCGTCGGCGCTGTCGTGGTGGACGTGGTGGACGTCGTGCTCGTCGGCGGTGTAGTCGTGGTGGACGTGGTGGAGGTGGACGACGTCGTGGACGTCGGGGGTGCGGTCGTGGTGGACGTGATGCTCGTCGTCGTGGTCGGGGAGGGGGTACCGCCTGAGCCCGTTCCCGAGGCGTCCGTGCGCTTCACGACCGACTCCACGGGGAGGATGGTGCCGTCGAACTTCACCGTCGCATCGTTCGAGTACGCCGACCGTCCCGCATCGGTGACGGTGGCGTTGACCCGCACCTCGGCATACTCACCGGCGGGCACCGCCGTCCACGTCACGACGAGCCGGTCCGGCTCACACGAGACCGCTGCCGGAATGGCGGCGTCGTCGTAGGGCTCGGTCAGCTTGCCCTCGGCGCCGAGCTCGCGGCCGATGTGGGCGGTCACGGACGCGCAGTCCAGGCTCAGTCCCGGCCCGGGCGTGTCCGTGATGGTCACGGTGGTCGCGTCAGCGGTCGTCGCCGGCGTCCAGACGACTGATCGCGTCTTCGTCTGCCCCGAGTCGAGCCACCACATGTCCTTGCCGGCGTCGTCTCGGGAGCCCACGCAGTTCGTGGTGCAGGGGTGGTCGGTTCCGACCGGAACCCTCACGACGTCAGCACCGGTCTGGAACTCGAGATCCACCTCGCCGCCAGTGCCGGCAGTGCTGTAGAGGGTGACGAAGGTGCAGGTCCCGTGGATGTCCCTGGGGTGCGTGGCGACGTAGTCGGCCAGCGTGAAGACGACGTGGTCGTCGTTGTCGACGGTGGCGTTCGCCACGACGGAGCCGTCGGGGGCGAAGAGGTTGAAGGTCCTGGACCCGAACCAGTTGAGCTGGGCGGGCAGGGTGAGGTCGAAGGTGTCGCCCGGGTCGGACCCGTCAGGGACCGCCCACGTGCAGGCGAACGTGACCTCGTCGCCCTCGTCGACGTGGGTTGCCTGGGTCGAGATCGAGGTGATCGCTCCCGGGATGACGTCGGCCTGGGACGGCGGTGCCATGACCAGTAGGGCGGTCAGCCCGATCAGGACGCACCCCCCGACCATCCACACGACTCGCCGCCAGCTTGTGCCTGTTACCACCATGCGCGAACGCCTCCCCTGTAGCGGCGTCGTCGTCGTCCCCCTGAACTGGACGTGCCGACGCCATCACCAGTTAAGGACCGGGCCGTGGCGAAAGGATGACGCGAGCGGGCAGCCGCGAAAGTGTGACGCCCGCCACTCAATGGAGGCGTAGGTCAGGAGGCTGTCACCCCGCCCGCCCCTACTCGGTCGGGGTGACAGCGGCGATGTGGCCCCACCCGATGCCCCGCCTACAAGGACGTCACGCGCGGGATTTCGTGTCGCCGGACCAGCGCATCGGTCTGCGGTGGCCGCGCCACAGAGGGCCACAGAGGCACGTGCCTGGGTCAGGGCCCGGTCAGCGGAAGAGGAGTGCCCGTGCCGGCGACGAGCGGATCATCGATCGCCCTTGGTGCCCCACTCCGGGCACGACGGAGAGGGAGTGACCAGCGGGGTGATACCCGAGCTGGTCGCCCAGGTGGGTGAAGAACAGCTGCCCGCGTTCGAGGCGATTCCTGCCCTGGGCGTCCGCCTCGCAGCTGACGTCCAGCTCCGAGTCCCGCAACACGTCGGCGCCCCCGAGGAGGAGGGCAACGCGGTGCCCGGCATAGCGGGCGCGGAGGTCTCCGGCCGAGCGCATGTAGCCGTTCAGCCCCTCCATGCCGTACTTCCACGTGTTGTAGCCAGGACACCCCGCCAGCGGGTCGACCGCGGTGGCACCCTTCCATCGCTGGGCCGTGAGGTACGCATAGCTCGACGGGTTCGCAGCGACGAACCGGTCGATCGGAGCGTCACTGCCCTCGCCGTAGCGCTGCACGAACTGGCCGCCCGCGGAATGCCCGATGATCCGGATGGGAACGCTGCTCCCGAAGGTCTTGCGGACTGCGGCGGTCAGCTGGTCCAGCGCCTCGAAGCTCGAGACCTTGGTGCCGTCCGCGTTGTTGCTGGTGTTTCCCTCGCGCCATCCCGACCCCCAGATGAGGCGCCTCTCGTCGTCCGTTTCCGAGTACGTCGGAAAGTGAGGGGCCACCACGAGCGTCGAACCGAGGACCCCGGCGTCGGAGGCGGACTCCATCGCATAGCGTGCATAGTCGCAGTAGTTGCCTCCGCTCCCGTGCACCACGAGCACGACCCTGGCGATCCCCTTCGTCCGGAGCGCCACGGATCCGTTGCCGCAGTAGTCGAGTACCTTCGTGCCGACCAGGAACGTGCGACTGGTCGGGGACACCGCGCCCGCGGCGGCGGGGCTCGCCGGCGCGAGCAGGCCAGCCACCAACGAGACGGACGCGATGATGCGCCGGGTCCGCGCCTGGACCGGGAGCACTCGCGAGACGGCGGTGCAGGGGGCCCGGCGATGGCGCGGCCGACGGCATGAGACCGCCGGCCCGGCGGAGGCGTGCAGATGCCGCTCGGCGCGGCATGCCGTGACGAGCCGGTGGTCGGCCCGCTCACGTGGTGTCCGTCGGTGTGACCCGAGGCGGCAGTTCGTGGACAGGTGTGAAGCAATCATGGGAGCGCCTACCTCCGTGACAGAGTGGCCTCGGGGCTCGTGCTCCGAGACGACGGCCTCGCAGCCGGCGACCCCCCCGGGCCCGTCGGAAGGGCTCCGAAGGCACCGTCGTCATTGCCCGAAAAGCATTGTGCTCGTTGGTATTTCGCTCCTCAGGAGCATCCATCCGGGATGTGTGGGCCGTCACCCATAAAGACCACCTCGCGGGGTCCGGGATTACGCAGAGAGCCCGACGCCCATCTGGTCGGTCCCCACGGTGGGGGTCGGCGACAGGGCAGGCCCGATGTGGGCCATGTTCTGGCAGAGCGGGTTCTGGCACGCGTGCGCCAGCACCTGGGCCGCCACGAGGGCGTCCACGCCGAAGGCCAGGGCAAAGCCGAACCGGTGCGCGATCACCATGCGGTCGTGCGCGATCCAGAACTGTCCGTGTCCGCGCCCGGAGACCGCGCCCGTCCACGGGTGACACGCTCCCGGGGCGGCAACGTTCAGCACGCGTTGGCGGTATGCCGCGACCAGCGTGGGGACGCCCATCGACGCGCGCAGCTGGGCCACCGTGACCGGCCTCATCCCCGTCATCGCCGCGACTGCTCGTCGTCGTGACGGTGGCCACCGAGCCCGAGCCCGATCGCCGCACCGCCGAGGATGAGGGTGAGGAACAGGACGAAAACCACTACTGCGCCAACGCCGGACGTCACCCGCGAACTCACCCTTCAACCGTCACACGTCAAACCCTCGACCGCGCCACCGACAGCACAGTGCTCCATCCCTACGACGCATATCCGGTCGAACCGTGACGCCGCAGGGCTGACCCGCGCGGGTCACGGGGCCTGATGGTCCTGTCGACAGGGGTGATGGTCGCCGCACCCTGTCGACAGAACTATGGGGAGGAGATGCCGGACGGTCCAGTCCGTGACGCCGGGGGACCAACTCGTCCGCCAACCGTTGACAGAACATGACAAAACGGATCATGATCTCAGGGCTTCAGGCAGTCGGGGCACCCAGTCGTCAACGCCCAGGAGGCTGCAGGTGAGCGAGTCGAAAGAGTCCGTCCGCGTGGGTGATCCGACCACCACACCCCCGCCCACGACACCCCCGACCACGACACCCCCGGGCGCTGCGTCCGTGCGTGAGCTCCTCGCCGAGCTCGCCGAGCTGGAGGACGCCACCCGTGCTCCCGGCGGTTTCCCCCACCCGGCCGGTGCCGGCCGGTCCACCGACCTCCTCGCGGCCCTGGCTCGTGAGCAGGCGATCATCGACGAGCTGCACCGTCGCTGTCCCGATGCCCACCTGCCCACGAGTCCGCTCGACGTCCAGGGGCCGGGGGTGGGGGCTGACTAGGCTGGCACCGTGCCTCGTCCGTCCGTCACCGCAGTCCAGGGCGAACCCCCGAGGGGGGAGCCGCAGGCGGGTGAGCCGCCCGTTGGAGAGCCGCCCGTTGGAGAGCCGCAGGCCGGCACCGGTCGGCAGCTCCAGCAGCTGATCGTGACGATCTGTGCGCTCCACGCGCGCGGTGACCACGACTCCCTGGCCGTGGCGGAGCTCATCAGGCTCCTCGCCCCCCTCGACGTCGACGAGGCGGCGACGCGGTCGGCGCTGTCCCGCTTGAAGAAGCGCGGAGTCCTGCTGCCTGCCCGCAAGGGCGGCAACGCGGCATACCGACTCGACCCGCAGCTCGAGGACGTCTTCGAGGAAGGGGACGAACGCATCTTCGCGCCGCGGCGGGCCAGGCCGGGCGACCGCTGGCTGCTCGCCGCGTTCTCGGTGCCGGAGTCGCAGCGCAACCTGCGCCACCAACTGCGCCGGGTGCTCGCGGGACGGGGGTTCGGCACCGTGGCCGCTGGGCTGTGGATCGCCCCCGAGTTCGTCCACGCCCACCTTCGCCGTGAGCTCGAACGCGAGGGCCTGCTGGAGTTCGTCGAGTTCTTCGCTGCCGACCTGCTCGACGACCAGGTCGCGCGACGCGTCGCCGAGTGGTGGGACCTCGACGCGCTGGCTGCCTTGTATGCCGGGTTCCGGGCGCAGTTCGAACCGGTCCGCGAGCGGTGGGGCACCGCTGCGGACGCGTCGGGTTCCGGGGGACCGGGCCCCGATGACGAGGCTCGTGCCTTCGCCGACGACGTGCTGCTCCTGACGGCATGGCGGCGGCTGCCCTACCTCGACCCGGGGCTGCCCGTGGAGTTCCTGCCCGAGGACTGGCAGGGGATCGCTGCGGAACGACTCTTCTCGGACCTGCACCAGCGGCTGGCCGGGCCTGCGGGTCGCTACGCGGAGACCGTCATCGGCAGGTAGCCCCCTCAGGTGTCGTGGGTGGTGGGGCGGACCAGCCGGTCGTCGGGGATGACCGCGACGCCGAGGATCTCGATGAGGGCCTCGGGCTGCCACAGGGCAGTGCAGCCGATGCCGGCCATCGCCGGATAGACGGGACCGGCCAGCTCGCGCCACACGCGCCCGATCTCGCGGCCGTGGGCCTGGTAGTCGGGGATGTCGGTGAGGTAGATCGTCAGGCTGACGAGGTCCTCGGGGATGCCGCCTGCCTCGCGCAGGGTGGTCAGCACGTTGCCGAACGCCTGGCGGAACTGCTCGACGATGCCGCCCTCGACGATCCGCATGTCCGCATCGAGGGCCGTCTGACCGCCGAGGTGGAGCGTGTTGCCGCTGAGCGTGCCGTGCGAGTAGCCGCTGGGGGCGGGCAGTGCGGCGGGGTTGATCGCGACGGGGGTCATGGCGCTCCTCGGGTCGTTTCCGGTGCGGTGCTTCGTGCGTGCTCGCGCGCGTGTGGGGCGGTGCTCGCGCGTGGGCTATTGACTATACGTGACGATCGTGAAATTGTCGCTATACAGCAGACGGAAAGGGCGCGAGGATGCGACTGGCCACGGTGGCGACGCCGGACGGTGGGACGTGTGCCGCCGTGTGYCACGACGACGTCTGGGTCGCGCTGCCTGCCTCCGACCTGTCCGAGCTGCTGACCCGACCCGCCTGGCGCGAGGTCGCCGCGGCGCCCGGCGGCACGGTCGCTGGCGGACCGGACGCCAACCTGCTCACTCCGCTGCCCCGTCCGGCGAAGGTCATCTGCTGCGGGCTCAACTACGGCGACCACATCACCGAGATGGGCCGCGAGCTGCCGGAGTTCCCCACGCTGTTCGCCAAGTACGCCGACACCCTGGTCGGACCCACCGACGTGATCCGCGCCCCGGCGGACGTGGACCTCGACTGGGAGGCCGAGCTCGCCGTCGTGGTCGGGCGGCCGCTGCGCCAGGCCACCGAGGAGCAGGCCCGTGAGGCGATTGCCGGCTACACCGTGGCCAACGACATCTCCGTCCGTGACTGGCAGCGACGCACCCTGCAGTGGTTCCAGGGCAAGGCCTGGGACGCGACGACGCCCGTCGGCCCCGTCGTCGTGACCCCCGACGAGGTCGACCCCGAGGCCGGTCTCGAGGTCACCTGCCTGGTCAACGGCGAGACGGTCCAGCGCGGCAACACCAAGACCCTCGTCTTCGGGGCCGCCGCGCTCCTCGCCTACATCTCGGAGTTCACGCTCCTGCGCCCCGGCGACCTCGTGCTCACGGGCACGCCTGGCGGTGTGGGCATGGGCATGACGCCGCCACGGTTCCTCGACGACGGCGACGTCGTGCGCACGCAGATCGAGGGAATCGGCTTCCTGGACAACACGATTCGACTGACCTGAAACCGACGAAGGAGACACTGATGAACTTTGACGACTACGTGCTCGAAGGAGACCCTTCGCCGTGGGCCCAGCCCGATGGTCGGGTCATCCCCATCGTCACCAAGGCGGGTTCGGAGGACGCCTCGACTGCCGACTCCGGCGGCGCCTACCGCGTCTCCGGTGTCAGCATCCAGCACACCCCGGCGCAGCGACTCTGGTACGGCAAGGTCTTCAACAAGCCCGGCTACCGCTCCGTGAACCACCACCACGGCGAGGCGGAGACCGGTGGCTACGTGCTGCAGGGTCATGGCCGCATCTACTTCGGGGAGGACTTCCGCGAGTACGTCGACATGACCGAGGGGGACTTCGTGTTCGTGCCGCCCTTCATGCACCACGTCGAGTGCAACATGTCCACCAAGCACGACCTGGTCTGGCTGACCACCCGAACGCCCGACAACATCGTCGTCAACCTCGCCGACGTCGACGACTCCATCCTCGAGGGCTTCCGCCGCGCATGAGTGAGCTCGAGATCCCCACCTCCCGCGTCCTGACCGACGCCCTGGCCCTCACGCGGGTCGACGCCGAGGTCTTCGACGAGGCCTACACGGCCACCACGCAGTACTGCCCGTGGCCCAAGGCCTATGGCGGCGACATGGTCGCCCAGGCGACGGTGGCCGCCATCCGGTCGGTCGAGGCTGACCGCGGCTTGCACTCGATGCACAGCTACTTCATGCGCCCCGTCGACATCGGCGCGCAGGTCCGGTACGAGGTCGAGCGGCTCCGCGACGGGCGCGGCTACTCGACCCGCCAGGTCCGCGCCTTCCAGGGCGGCAAGGTCGTCTACGTCGCCATGGCGTCCTTCCACGTGCCCGAGGACGGCGGGGAGTATGCCGCGGACGCGCCGGCCGCGGTCCCGGCACCCGAGGCGTTGCCCAGCTCCGCGGCATACCTCGAGGGGTTCGAGCCGGGGAGCGAGGAGGCGGGGACGATGACCGCGGACTCACGCGGCTACTGGTCGGGCGGCCGGTCCTTCGACATGCGCCACGCTCCCGGTCCGGTCTACGTGCAGGTCGAGGGGGAGCGGACCGCGCACCAGGCAGTGTGGGTCAAGCCGTTCGACCCCCTGCGCTCCGTCGAGGGGATCGACGCCGTCCAGCTGGCCCAGGCGGCGCTTGCCTACGCCTGCGACTACACGATCCTCGAGCCGGTGCTCCGGGTTCTCGGAATGCCTTGGGCGCAAAGAGGACTGGTCACCGCCAGCCTGGACCACGCGATGTGGTTCCACCGGCCCTTCGCCATGGACGACTGGCTGCTCTACGCCCAGGAGGCGGCCAGCGCCCACGGTGGACGCGGACTGGGGCTGGGGCGGTTCTTCACCCGAGCCGGCGAGCACGTCGCCACCGTCGCCCAAGAGGGCATGATCCGCGCTGGTCAGTGATGTCGGAGCACACGACTGTGAAAGGCACGATGATGGAGCTCAGCCCCTCGGCCCATGAGGACACCTTCGCCCGCGACTCGTTGCCGCCGCGCGACCTGTGGCCGACCATCGAGTTCACCCTCCCCGAGCTGCAGTTCCCCGACCGGCTCAACGCCGCGACCTGGTTGCTCGACGACACCGTCGACAGGGTCGGTGCCGACCGTCCGGCGCTGCACGCCCCCGACGGGACGACGTGGACCTGCGGCGAGCTGCAGCAGCGGGCCAACCAGGTCGCCCAGGTGCTCACCGACGACCTCGGCCTGGTGCCGGGCAACCGGGTGCTGCTGCGCGCGCCGAACAACCCGTGGGTGGTGGCCTGCTGGTTCGGTGCCCTCAAGGCGGGCGCCGTCGTCGTCACCACGATGGCCGCCCTGCGAGCCGTCGAGATCACTCCCATCGTGGCCGCCTCCCGGCCGACCATCGCCCTGGTCGACCACCGGTTCGCCGCCGACCTGCATGCCGTTCGCGACGGTGGTGCGCCGGACCTCACCGTCGTGGAGTTCGGCGGCTCGGGGGAGGGCGACCTGGTGGCGCGGTGCGCCGCGAAGTCGGGTGAGTTCGTCGCGGTGGCAACGGCCGCCGACGACGTCGCCCTGCTGGGCCCGACGTCCGGCACCACCGGCGTCCCCAAGCTGACCATGCACTTCCACCGCGACATCGCGTCCATCGCCGAGACCTTCGGCAAGCACCTCGTGCAGCTGACGCCCGACGACGTCGTCGCCTGCACCGCGCCGCTGGCCTTCACCTTCGGCCTGGGTGCGCTGGTGGTCTTCCCCATCCGGGCAGGAGCGAGCTCCCTGCTCACCGAGAAGGCCACGCCCGCAGAGCTCGCCCAGCTCGTCCACGACCACGAGGTGACCACACTGTTCACCGCGCCCACGGCCTACCGGGCGATCGTCGTCGACGGCCACGTCGGGCTGCTCGCGGGCGTCCGCACCGCGGTATCGGCTGGTGAGCACCTCAACCCCGAGACGTGGCAGGCCGTCCTCGACCAGACCGGTCTGCGCATCATCGACGGCATCGGGTCGACCGAGCTGCTGCACGTCTTCGTGTCGGCGAGGGGAGACGACATCCGCCGCGGTGCGACCGGCAAGGCGGTGCCCGGATTCCGCGCCACGATCCTCGACGCCGACGGTCGCGAGGTCGGGCCGGACGTCCCCGGTCGCCTCGCCATCATCGGGCCCACCGGATGCCGGTACCTCAACGACGAGCGCCAGCGCGCCTACGTCCTGAACGGCTGGAACATCACCGGGGACACCTTCATCCGTGACGCCGACGGCTACTTCTACTACCAGGCCAGGTCCGACAACATGATCGTGTCGTCGGGCTACAACATCGGCGGGCCCGAGGTCGAGGGCGCGCTCGACCAGCACCCGGACGTGGCCGAGTGCGCGGTGGTCGGTCGGCCGGACCCCGAGCGCGGGTCGATCGTCTGCGCCTTCGTCGTGCTGCGCGCGGGAGTGGTGGGTGACCAGGCGAAGGCGCGCGAGCTCCAGGACTTCGTGAAGGCCCACATCGCTCCGTACAAGTACCCCCGGGACGTCCGCTTCGTCGACGTCCTGCCGCGCAACCCCAGCGGGAAGCTTCAACACTTCAAGTTGCGCCAGCAATTTGAACAAGGGCCCAGCAAATTGCGCCAGCAGCCTGAGCAAGAGCCCAGCAAGTTGCGGGAAAGCGTTGCCCGGGAAGGACAGTCGTGAAGATCGCGGTCATCGGCGGCGGCCCCGGCGGGCTGTACTTCGCCGCCCTCATGAAGCAGCTCGACCCCGCGCACGAGGTCACCGTGTGGGAGCGCAACGCGGCCTCCGACACCTTCGGCTTCGGGGTGGTCTTCTCCGACGAGACCCTGGGTGGCATCGGCAATGCCGACGAGCGGATCGCCGAGCAGATGGCCGACCGCTTCGCGCGCTGGACCGACATCGACATCCACTTCCGCGGCCAGCGGCACACCGTCGGTGGCCAGGGGTTCGCGGCGATGAGCCGCAAGGAGCTGCTGTCGCTCCTGCAGGCCCGGTGTGCCGAGCTCGGGGTCGACGTGCGCTTCTCGACCGTGGCTCCGGACGTCGAGGAGCTGCGCGCGACCCACGACCTCGTCCTCGCGGCGGACGGCGTCAACTCCGCCGTGCGACAGCGGTATGCCGACATCTTTCGTCCCAGCCTCGACCGCCGCCACAACAAGTTCATGTGGCTGGGGACCGACCTGGTCTTCGAGGCGTTCCAGTTCTACGTCAAGCAGACGCAGTGGGGGACGATGCAGATCCACGGCTATCCCTACTCCGACAAGGGTTCGACGTTCATCATCGAGATGCACGAGGACGTCTGGCGGGCGGCCGGCCTCGACGCCGACGAGGGGACCGAGTTCCCCCCCGGGGTCTCCGACGAGCAGTCGATCGCCCGGGTGGCCGAGATCTTCGCCGACGAGCTGGGGGGCCACGAGGTCCTCTCCAACAACTCCAAGTGGCTGAGCTTCACGACCGTCCGCAACGAGCGCTGGCACGACGACAACGTCGTCCTGCTCGGCGACGCGGCGCACACCGCGCACTTCTCCATCGGCTCCGGCACCAAGCTCGCCATGGAGGATGCGTTGGCCCTGGCCGCCTGCCTGCACGAGCACCCCGCCCTCGATGCCGCGCTCACGGCATACGAGACGGAACGGCGACCGGTCGTGGAGTCCACGCAGCGCGCGGCGCAGGCGTCATTGGAGTGGTTCGAGAACATCGGGCTGTACGAGGACCAGGACCCCACCCAGTTCTGCTTCAACCTGCTGACCCGGTCGCGGCGCATCACCTACGACGGGCTGCGCACCCGCGACGAGGAGTTCGCCACCCGGGTCGACGAGGCGTTCGCGGCGGCGCAGGGCGCGTCCGAGGTGGTGCCGGCGATGTTCCAGCCGATGCGGGTGGGAAACCTGGAGCTGAAGAACCGCATCATCGTCTCGCCCATGGACATGTACTCCGCCGTCGACGGTGTCCCCGGCGACTTCCACCTCGTGCACCTGGGGTCCAAGGCGCTCGGTGGGGCGGGACTCGTGATGACGGAGATGGTCTGCGTCTCGCCCGAGGGTCGGATCACCCCGGGCTGCACCGGGTTGTGGACCGACGAGCAGCGGGACTCCTGGGTCAAGGTCGTCGACTTCGTCCACGCGAACTCCACTGCTGCCATGGGGCTCCAGCTCGGTCACTCCGGCCGCAAGGGGTCGACCAAGCTCATGTGGGAGGGCATGGACGAGCCGCTCGACGCCGACAACTGGGAGGTCACCGGCCCGTCGGCGCTGGCCTACGGAGACGGGTGCCACCTGCCCCGCGAGGTGACCCGCACCGACATGGACGCGATCCGCGACGAGTTCGTGGCCGCCGCGAGGCGTGGGGCAGACGCGGGCTTCGACCTGCTCGAGCTGCACTGCGCCCACGGCTACCTCCTGTCGTCGTTCCTGTCGCCGATCTCCAACCAGCGCACCGACGAGTACGGCGGCTCGATCGAGAACCGGCTGCGGTTCCCGCTCGAGGTCTTCGACGCGGTGCGAGCTGCCTGGCCGGCGGAGCGTCCCCTCACGGTCCGCATCTCGGCGACCGACTGGATGCCCGACGGCAACGACGAGCACGACGCGGTCGAGCTGGCCCGGGCCTTCATCGCCCACGGCGCCGACGCCATCGACGTGTCCTCGGGACAGATCGCCAAGGAGGAGAAGCCGGCGTTCGGGCGGTCCTACCAGACTCCCTTCGCCGACCGGATCCGTCACGAGGTGGCTGCCGCGGCAGGCGTGGCAGTCATCGCCGTGGGTGCCATCTCGTCGCACGACGACGTCAACTCGATCCTCCTCGCCGGACGGGCCGACCTGTGTGCTCTGGGGCGGACCCACCTCTACGACCCGCAGTGGACCCTGCACGCGGCGGCGGAGCAGGAGTTCCGCGGGGCAGCCGCCGAGTGGCCGCTGCCCTTTGCCGCGGGGCGCCGCAAGCCGCCCACGGCTCGGACCGATGCGGTCCGTCCCCGGCTCTCGCTGATCAAGGAGACCGAGACCGACGAGCTGCCCACCCATCTTCGCTGGATGCCGGTGCGCGACCCGGCGGGGGTGGCCTGAGCGTGGGTGGCCCGACGGGGCCAGGGTCAGCGGTTGCCGCGGCGGGCGCCTCCGGAACCCATCGTGCCCGGGTCGAGTGGATGGACACGGACGCGGCCGGCCACCACCACAACACGGCCATCACCCGCTGGGTCGAGTCGGCGGAGGCTGAGCTGATGCGCGGGCGCGATGTGGCCGGCTACTTCGGTGTCGCGCCGCGGGTGCGCCACGAGGTCGACTACGAGGCGCGGCTCTGGTTCGGGCAGGGGATCACGGCCACCGTGGTGCTCGAACGCATCGGCACCAGCTCGATGACCTTCGGCTACGAGGTGTGGGGTGAGCCGTTCGAGGGCCGCCCCCGCACGCGGGCCGCCGTGGGCAGGTACGTCACCGTGCACGTGCCTGCAGGTGCGGAGGCCTCGCAGCCCTGGCCGGACTCGTGGCGTCGCTCGCTCGAAGCGGACAGGCCGTGAATCCGGACAAGCCCTGATTCCGGACAGATGGTGACCGGAAGCCTTCCTAGGCTGGTGGTAGAACCTCCGAAGGAGAGGTTGCGACGAGAGGACTGGCAGTGGACTACAAGATCGAGCTCATCCCCATCTCCGTCACGGACATCGACCGCACGAAGGCGTTCTACGAGGACGTCGTCGGGTGGCCGGCGGACCAGGACCAGGTCGTGGAGGAGGCGGGCCTGCGCTTCGTCCAGATCACGCCACCCGGGTCGGCCTGCTCGTTCTGCTTCGTCAAGGGCATGGAGATGCTGGGCGAGGGAGTGAAGCAGTACCTCCAGGTCGTGGTCGCCGATGCCGACGCCGCCCATGCCGAGCTCAAGGGCCGTGGCGTGGACGTGACCGAGGTCGAGGACCTGCCGTGGGGCCGGTTCACCCACTTCGAGGACCCGGACGGTAACCACTTCGCGCTCCAGGAGCTGCCCGACTACGCGGCGGGCCTGGCTGCCCGCGAGGCGGCTGTCGCAGCCGCCTCAAGCACGGGCGACGCCTCCTAGGAGTGAGAGGGGTCGCGGACCTCGGCCGTGGCCCGGGGCCGGCGCAGCAGCAGCCCGGCCACCAGGGCACCCAGCGTGCCGAGCGCCTCGTCCCCGAGGGTGTCCTGGTAGGCCGTGTCCAGCTCGGTCCCGTGGCGGATGAACGTGTACCACTCGCCCAGCTCCCACCCGATCGCCAGCACGGCCCCGAGTCCGGTCACGAGCAGGACCCGTGCCCACGGCATACGAATCCCTTGCAGCAGTAGCAGACCCAGGCCGGCGCACAGCAGCACCCAGTTGACGAAGTGGTTGGCGTCGTCCCACCACGTCACCGAGTCGTAGAGGTCCAGGGTGTTGCCGCTGACGTCGATGAGGAACGGTGTCATGACCAGGGCGAAGGCCAGCCAGGGCACCCCGCCACGCCGACCCCGCTGAGCCAGCCACCAGACCGCCGGGACGACCAGCATCATGACCGGGTAGGCCACGAGTCGCGCCCCGAACGCCTTGCCATCGAACTGCTCCAGGCCGCCGGCGAAGGTGCCCAGAGCCAGCTGCCCGACGGTCAGCACCAGCACGCCGGCGGGCAGCCACCACGAGCGCCACCAGCCCCTGTCGTCAGCCATGTCGTGGATCCTGCCGCACTGGCGACGTCAGGGTGTCGGACGCGCCCGAACCGCCGCGGGCCAGGGGGCGCCCGCGGCGTGCCCGGGCTCAGTCAGGCAGCGGGCCGGTGGTCTCGACCTGGTTCAGCACCTCGCACGAGCCCTCGACGGCGAAGTCGTTGCCCTGCTGGCCGTTGCAGACGTCGAAGGAGGGGCCTTGCGCCACCGGGATCGGGTTGTCGCCCGTCATGAGGTCGTCCCCGCTGCCGGCGAGCAGCACGTCGTTGCCGAAGTTGCCGACGACGGTGTCGTTGCCGTCGCCGCCGTTGACGACGTCGTCCGCCGGACCGCCGAACAGCTCGTCGTCCCCCGCCTCACCCATGACGTTGTCGGCACCCATCTGGCCCGTCGCGAAGTCGTTGCCGCTCCCCGCGCGGATCGCGTCGTCGCCGCCCTCGCCGGCCAGGGCGTCGTCGTCCCTCCCGCCGGTCAGCAGGTCCGCCCCACCAGGGACGTTCATCCCTCCCGGGTTGCCCAGCAGGAACGTCTCGCCCGTGTCGCCGAGGATGAAGTCGCTCCCGTCGCCGCCGTCGAGCCGGTCGTTGCCGGGCCCGCCGCAGATCAGGTCGTCGCCCCCGCCGCCCGTGACCACGTCGTCGCCCGCTCCCGCCAGGATGACGTCCGGTCCGGGCGTGCCGACGATGCGGTCGGGTCCTGCGGTGCCGACGATGGTCGCCGTCTCCACCTCGAAGATCAGCAGGCACGGGTCGGGTTCGTCCTGGGCCGAGGCCGCGGGCGCGAGCCCGAGGGTCAGCACGAGGGCTCCTGTGGCGATGAATGGCAGTCTGCGCATGACGAACTTCCTCCCAGGTCGGCGGGCGCTTGTGGGCCCACCGACCACCGTCCCGTGTCCGATCTGGCGCGTCATGGCGCAAACGTCCTAGTACGCCGTGGTCTGTGGCCTTGTCGTGTGTCTACTGTCCGGAGCCCGCTCACGCGGCGTAGACCGCGACCTCGCTCGCCTTGATCGTGAAGACCACCTCGGTGCCGGGAGCCAGGTGGAGCTCGGCCAGGGCCGCCGGCGTGATGTCCGCCGAGAGGTATGCCGTGTGCACACGCACCTGGTGACCGTGCGGTTCGAGGTCGGTCACCGTCCCCCGGATGACGTTGCGGGGGCTGCCTGTGGGGGCCTCGAGGTAGACGCCGACGGCGTTGGGGTTGAACACGGCCACGGCCGGCTGGCCGTCACCCAGGACGTCCTCCGTGAGCCCCTCGACACGCATCCCCTCGGGCGTCGAGACCGTTGCCCCGTGGGCGGTTCCGCGCACCAGGTTGAGACCCGCGATGCGGGCGGCGAAGCCGCTCGTCGGCCGGGTGAGCACCCGGGACGTGGGTCCCTGCTCGACGACCTGGCCGTCCTCGACGACGGCGATGTCGTCGGCCAGCAGGACCGCGTCGAGGATGTCGTGGGTGACCAGGACCGTGGTGCGGTCCTCGAGGACACGGCGCAGCAGCTGGCGGATCGCGGGCGCGGACTCGACGTCCAGGGCGGACAGCGGCTCGTCGAGCAGGAGCAGGTGCGGCTCGGTGGCCAGGGCGCGGGCGATGGCCACGCGCTGGGCCTGGCCGCCGGAGAGCGCCGCAGGTCGTCGGTCTGCGAACGCCTCGGCGTCGACCCGGGCGAGCCACTGCCGCGCCCGTTCGCGGGCCCGGCCGCGCGGCATACCGGCGCTGCGCGGGCCGAAGGCGACGTTGTCGAGCACCGACAGGTGCGGGAACAGTCGTGCCTCCTGGGCGAGCAGGGCCACGCCTCGCGCGTGCGGCGGCACCCATTCGCCGTGGCCTGAGCCGACGCCAGAGTCGTTGCTGGAGAAGAGGATCCGGTCATCGAGGGTGATCTGGCCAGAGGCGGGGCGCAGGAGCCCGGCGATGGAGGCGAGCGCCGTGGACTTGCCCGCACCGTTCGGCCCGAGCAGCGCCAGCGTGCGGCCGGCCTCGACGGCGACTGTGAGGTCGACGCCGCGGTGGGGGAGGCGGATCTGCGCGTGGAGCTTCACAACGCCGTCCTCGACCGTCGGGTCAGGGCGATCACCACGGTGGCGACGACGACGAGGACCAGCGACAGGGCGACTGCCGCCTGGGGATCGGTCTCACGCTGGAGGTAGATCTCGAGTGGCAGCGTGCGCGTGACGCCCTGGAGGCTGCCGGCGAAGGTGATCGTGGCCCCGAACTCGCCCAGCGCCCTGGCGAAGGCGAGCACGGCGCCCGACGCGAGTCCGGGGAGGACCAGCGGCAGGGTCACCCGCAGGAACACCGTCGTCGGGTGGGCGCCGAGGGTCGCGGCCACCTCCTCGAAGCGCTGTCCACCAGTGCGCAACGCACCCTCGAGGCTGACCACGAGGAACGGCAGGGCGACGAAGGTCTGGGCCATCACGACGGCGGTCGTGGAGAAGGCGATCTGGAGCCCGAGGACCTCGATGGTGTGGCCGAGCAGGCCTCGCCGACCGAACGTGTAGAGCAGGGCGATGCCGCCGACCACCGGGGGGAGCACGAGGGGGAGCAAGACCAGCGATCGGGCGATCGACTGCCCGCGGAACTCGGTGCGCGCCAGGACCAGCGCCATCGGCACGCCGAACACGATGCACAGCGCAGTGCTCGCGACCGAGGTGCGCAGGCTCAAGGACAGGGCGGCGCGGGAGGAGTCCGAGGTGATCAGGGTGCCGAAGCTGCCCCACTCGATCCGGGTGAGCATCGCCACCAGGGGGAGCACCACGAACAACGCGCCGACCGCTGCGGGGACGAACACCCAGGCGGGAAGTCCCAGCCGTGGTCGTCGTTGCGGCGTTGAAGCAACCAGAGGCACGACAGGCTACGGCTTCGCGAACCCGGCGGTGGCGAGGATGCCCTGACCCGGCTCGCCCGTGACGGCCTGGAGGAACGCGACCGCCAGCGCAGAGTTCTTGCTGCTCTTGAGGGTCGCGATAGGGTAGGTGTTCACAGCAGCCGAGGACTCGGCGAACTCGATGCCCTTGACCTTGTCACCGGCCCCCGTGACGTCGGTGACGTAGACGAGCCCGGCGTCGGCCTCACCCGAGGTCACCTTGCCGAGGACGTCGGTGACCGACTGCTCCTCGCTCACCGGCCTGATGTCGATCCTGGCGGCCGTCTCGACCTTGGCGGCGGCGGACCCGCAGGGAACGGCCGGAGCGCACAGGACGACCTTGATGCCGGGCTCGGCGAGGTCGGCGAGGCTCGTGACCTTCGCCGGGTTGCCCGGGGGGACGGCGATCTCGAGGGTGTTGGACGCGAAGTTGACCGGGGTGGCCGCGGTGAGCGAGTCGCCGGTCGCCTTGTCCATGTTCGTGGTGTCGGCCGAGGCGAAGACGTCCGCGGGCGCCCCCTGCTGGAGCTGGGCGACCAGGTCGGAGGAGCCGGCGAAGTTGAAGGTGACCGTGGCGCCGGGGTGGGCCTTCTCGAACTCCGCGCCGATCGCGGTGAACGTCTTCTTCAGGGACGCGGCCGCGAAGACGGTGAGCTCACCCGAGAGCGCGTCGGGCGAGGACGAGGACGAGGATGAGCCGGAGCTCGTGGTGTCGCCGGCGTCGGACCCACACGCTGCCGTCGCGAGGACGAGCGCCGCGGCGGCAAGGGCGGCGAGCCATGCGATGGGGCGGATCATGATGCTCCTTGCGGTGTCTCGACGATCACGGTCGTGGACTTGACGACGGCGATGGCGACGGAGCCCAGCTCGAGCCTGAGGTCGTCCACGGCCTCGGAGCTCATCAGGGACACCACTCGGAACGGCCCGCACTGCATCTCGACCTGGGCCATCACGGTGTCGCGCTTGATGTCGGTGACGAGGCCCACGAACCGGTTGCGAGCCGATCGACCGACTCCGGACGGGTCCGCCACGGCGTGCGCCTGGTCGCGGGCGAGCAGGGCGACCTGGTAACCGTCGACGACCTTGCGCCCCGCCTCGTCGGCGCTGGCTTCGAGGGCGCCGCTGTCCACCCAGCGCCGCACCGTGTCGTCGCTGACGCCGAGGAACGACGCGGCATCCTTGATCCTCATCAGCGGCATGAGAACCACTCTAGGTCCGTGCCTGCGGTCAAGCCAAGGGAATCATTCCGCTTCTGCGGTCCTGAGTCTGGTCAGGACGTCTCGGCGGCCGATGAGGACGCTCGGCGGCGTCCGATGAGGACGCTCGGCGGCGTCCGGCTAGGACGGCTCGGCGGCGTCGGGCTCGGGCGGCTCGGCGGCGCCGTCGCGGTCGTCGCGCTCCGCCCACTCGAGCAGCTGGTCGATCTCGAACACCGCATCGTCGATTCCCGCGTGCAGGTCGCCGAGCTCGGCGTACCGTGCGGGCATCGTCGCGATCGTGAAGTCGTCAGGCTCGACGTCGTCGACCTCGTCCCACCGGATCGGCGCCGACACGGTCCCGATCGCGTTGCCGCGCACCGAGTAGGCCGCGGCGATGGTGTGGTCCCGCGCGTTCTGGTTGTAGTCGACGAACAGGTCCGCAGGGTCGCGGTCCTTGCGCCACCACGCGGTGGTGACGTCGTCCGGCATGCGCCGCTCCACCTCGCGCGCGAACGCGAGCGCGCCCCGCCGCACGTCCTTGAACCCCCAGTCCGGCGCGATCCGCACGTAGATGTGCATCCCGGACCCGCCACTGGTCTTGGGCCAACCGACCGCGCCCAGCTCGTCGAGCACCTCGTGCGCCACGTGGGCCACGCGCTGCACCCGGTCCCACGGGCAGTCGGGGCCGGGATCGAGGTCGATCCGCCACTCGTCCGGCTTCTCCACGTCGGCCCGCCTGCTGTTCCAGGGGTGGAACTCGACCGTCGACATCTGCACCGCCCAGATCACCTGGGCCAGCTCGGTGACGCACAGCTCGTCGGCCTTGCGGTTGTAGCGCGGGAACGTCACCCGCACCGTCTGCAGCCAGGGCGGCGCCCCGTGCGGCACCCGCTTCTGGTGCACCTTGTCGCCGGCGATCCCCGAGGGAAAGCGGTGCATCATGCACGGCCGCTCCCTCAGCGCGTTGACGATCCCGTCGCCCACCGACAGGTAGTACTTGACCAGGTCGAGCTTGGTCTCGCCGCGGGCCGGGAAGTACTCGCGCTCCGGGTTGGTGATCCGCACGTCGCGATCGCCGACCTCCAGCACGATCGCGGGCGATCCCTTGGTTGCCATGTCCCCACGCTACGGGTGGGTATGCCGCCCTGCCACGCCGCGGCATACCTCCCCTTGATCGGGTTCAGGGACAAAGGGGACCTTCACCCGAGAACGGTTCCGGGGTGAGGCAACAAAGTCCCGGGACCCGACAAGGGTGCGGCGCGGGCGGTCGTATGCTCGGCGCATGCTCGAGCAGAAGCGCATCCTCGCCACCAGCATCCCCGGCCCCAAGAGCCAGGCCCTCCAGCAGCGCAAGCTCGCGGCAGTGTCGGCCGGGGTCGGCACCGGTCTGCCCGTCTACATCGAGCAGGCGGCGGGCGGGATCCTGCGCGACGTCGACGGCAACCAGCTCATCGACTTCGGGTCGGGCATCGCCGTCACGACGGTCGGCAACGGCAACCAGCGCATCATCGACGCGGTGACCGCACAGATCAACGACTTCACCCACACCTGCTTCATGGTCACGCCCTACGAGGAGTACCTCGAGGTGGCCGAGGTGCTCGCGGAGGTCACGCCGGGAACGCACGAGAAGCGTTCCGCGCTCTTCAACTCCGGCTCCGAGGCCGTCGAGAACGCCGTCAAGGTGGCCCGCCACTTCACCGGGCGGCAGGGCGTCGTCGCGTTCGACCACGCGTACCACGGGCGCACCAACCTCACGATGGGCCTGACCGCGAAGAACATGCCCTACAAGCACCGGTTCGGGCCGTTCGCGAGCGAGATCTACCGTGTGCCGATGGCCTACCCCTACCGCTGGCCGACGGGTCCGGAGGCCTGCGCCGACGAGGCGTTCGCGGAGTTCGTCGACCTCGTGCACGCCCAGGTCGGCGAGGACAACACGGCGGCCGTCATCCTCGAGCCGATCCAGGGTGAGGGCGGGTTCATCGTGCCGGCGCCGGGCTTCATGAAGAAGGTCTCGGACTGGTGCACCGAGCAGGGGATCCTGTTCATCGCCGACGAGGTGCAGACCGGGTTCTGTCGCACCGGTGACTGGTTCGCCTCCGACCACGAGGAGGTCGTTCCCGACCTGATCACCACGGCCAAGGGCATCGCGGGAGGTATGCCGCTGGCGGCCCTCACCGGTCGCGCCGACGTCATGGACGCGATCCACGTCGGCGGTCTGGGAGGCACCTATGGCGGCAACCCCGTCGCCTGCGCGAGTGCCCTCGCCGCCATCGAGACGATGAAGGCCGACGACCTCGTCGGACGGGCGCGCGCCGTCGAGGCGTTGTTCCGCCCGAGGCTCGAGGCGCTGGCTGACAAGTACGGCGTGATCGGCGACATCCGCGGTCGCGGGGCGATGCTGGCCGTCGAGCTCGTCAGCGACCCGGAGCACAAGACTCCCGACCCGGACCTCACCGGCCGGATCAACAAGGCCTGCCACGCGTCCGGGCTGGTCACGCTGACCTGCGGCACGTTCGGCAACGTGTTCCGGTTCCTGCCGCCGCTGTCCGCGGGCGACGACCTGCTCGCCGAGGGGCTCGACATCCTCGAGGAAGCGTTCGCCCAGTCCGTCTGACGATCGCCTCACACCCGTCGCCGGGCTAGGTGCGCTGGACGCGGCGCCTGTCGATCAGCGCCCACCGCAGCGCGGCGACCGCCACCCAGCCGAGCCCGTAGAGCAGCAAGGTTGCCCACGAGGGGTACGGGTTGCCGACGACGGCCGTGACCCCGACAAGGAACACGACGACGAGCACGACTTCGCACGCCGCCTGCGCGAGCGCCTGGGCGAACGTGGTCGGGCGCCGAATCAGGGCTTCGAGCATGGTTCCCTCCCTCACAGGACAGGTGGGGTCACCTCTCACGGAGAAGGACGCGGGACGCGCGAGATCGGGACGCCGGGCCCGGCACAGGGCTCGCCTGCGCCGACAGGCCTGGCGTCCTGCGGACGCCTACTGCGTGGCGCTACTGCTCGCGCACTGTTTACCTCGCCGACGCGTGTCGGTTACCGGTCGGGCCACCTCGGGCTGTTAGAAAAGGTGAGACCCGGCCAAGTATGAGTTGGCCGGGTCTCGTGTCCCCCGAGGGGGACTGGCCTCCCGAGGGAGGTTCGATGATCTTGACCCATCTGCGCGCCTCCCGCAAGAGGTGGATGAGCCCGAGTTTCTCCGCCGGTCTCGCGACCTACGGGCTGGCTGGCACCTAGCCGACCGGCTGGAAGTAGTGCTTCTCCATCCAGTGGCCGACCTTGCGACCGGTGTTCGCTCCCACCACGTCAGCGGTGCGGAAGTGGATGCCGCCCCAGACCCGCGCGTCGATGATCTCCTTCATGGCCAGCGACAGCCGGCTGAAGTCCCGGGTCTCGCCCGGGTAGCGGCTCGACGTCATGTGGACGGCCACCTTGTCGGTGCCGAAGAACGTCCGGACGGCGTCGAGGGTGGCGCCGCTGACGCAGCCGTGGCCCGAGGGGTGCTCGGGGAAGGGCGGGTTCACCAGCGGGGGCGTGGTCGCGGTGGCAGGGTCGAAGTGCGGACGCCAGTTGGGATCGGCCATCGTGTCCGGGTTGTCGTCCGTGCCGGCCTCTCGGATGGCTGCCACTGGCCGCCAGTAGTTCCAGTGGTACTTGGCGTCCCAGCAGGCGATCGCACCGTCTGCCCCGGCCAGGCTCATCGTGGCGATCAGCCGAGCCCCCTCGGCGGCGCTGAGGCCGTGGCGGGTGATGAGGTCACGTGCCATGCCGTGCCACAGGGGCGCGGGCGCGGTCTGCCAGAAGATGGCCGCCTTCGTCTGGTCCGCGGTACGCCGTGTGCTGGTGAGCGAGCCGAGCGCCTTGACCTCGTTGAAGTCCTTCGTGTACTCGGCGCTCGTCAAGGCGTTCGGAGCGGACGAGCGGAACTGGTCGGGGCTCCTCATGAGGAACGGCCGCAGCTGCCCCACCCACGGGTCAGGGTCGAGGGCGGTCGCAGGTGAGGGTCGCCAGTCGCCCGGCTCGGTCCCGAGGTCGAACGTGAAGGGCGACATGAAGCCATCACCCCTTCGGGAGTCGACCATGGCCGCGGCGGCAGCCTTGCCGGCGCGAACGCCCTCGTCCTCGCCGGCTCCGTCCGGCACGGCCGCCAGGCTGGTCGTCAGGGCGGTGTCGAGCGCGGCCACCTGTGCCTGCGGCACGATCGCCACCAGGACGTCGTGGGCGGCGGTCGCGATCGCCGCGTCGGTCGAGGCCCACGGCTTGATGTCCAGGGCTGCGACGTCGAGTCGGTAGGGCTGGTGGCTCCGGTCGATGGCGTTCACCGCGTCGTAGACGGCGCCGGCGACCATGGCGATGCCTCGGGTCTGGCCGTGGGCCGAGGGTCGCAGTGGGGTGGTGAGACCTTGTGCTGTGATGTTCCACTGCAGCAGGACGCCCGGGCCGGTTGGGGCGGCCGCGGGATCGGCCGTGGCAGGCGCTCCGGACATCGCCGCAACCGCAGTGCCCAGGGCGGCGGTGAGGGCGAGGCCGGCACCGCGGTGCCAACGACGAAGCGGTCGGGGACCGCGTGGGGGTGTCTGGTGGACCGTCCCTGCGCCAGTCCGTGAGTGTGCTCTCATGGCGGGTCCCTTCGACGAGGGCCCGAGGGAGGCACGTGCGGGGTGCCGACGTCCCGGTCAGGCCCAGCTCACCATCGTGGCAGCAGCCTGCGGACCCCGGATCGGTCGAAGTGCGCACCCCGGATCGGTCGAAGTGCGTAGCGGCCGGAGTCGTCAGCGAGGAGGCATGCGGAGCGCGCCGTCGAGCCGGATGACCTCGCCGTTGAGCATGCCGTTGTCGACGATGTGCGCGACGAGGTTGGCGTACTCGTCGGGGTTACCCAGGCGTGACGGGTGCGGCACCTGGGCCTCGAGGACGGCAGTGGCCTCCGGCGGAAGACCCGCGAGCATCGGGGTCATGAACGTCCCCGGCGCGACCGTCATCACGCGAATTCCCTTGTCCGCCAGGTCGCGAGCGGCACTCAGGGTGAGGCCGACGACGCCACCCTTGCTCGCGGCATACGCGGCCTGGCCGATCTGTCCGTCGTAGGCGGCGATCGACGCGGTCATGACGATGACGCCGCGGTCGGCGTCGACGGGCTCGTTCTCGAGCATTGCCGCGGCGGTGAGGCGAAGCACGTTGAAGGTGCCGATCAGGTTGATGTTGATGACGTTGGCGAACTGCTCGAGCGGCAACGGGCCGCGCTTGCCGACCACGCGACCGGGCGTGCCGACCCCCGCGCAGTTGACGACGATTCGCAGTGTCCCGAGCTCACGCGCCACATCGACCGCAGCCTGGACCTGCGCCTCGTCGCGGACATCGGTCCCCACGAACCGCGCGCGCTCGCCGAGCTCCAGGGCCAGCGCCTCACCGGGGGAGGACGGCAGGTCGAGGATGACGACCGTGGCACCGTCGGCGTGCAAGCGGCGGACGGTGGCGCCGCCCAGGCCGCTGGCTCCGCCGGTGACGAGGGCGACGGTGGAATCGGTGATCTGCATGGCGTCAGTCTCTCTTGGAGGAGCTCTTGAGGAGCTGGCGGCTGATGACGAGCCGCTGGATCTGGTTGGTGCCCTCGAAGATCTGGGTCACCTTGGCCTCGCGCATGTAGCGCTCGAGCGGGAAGTCCTGGGTGTAGCCCGCGCCGCCGAGCACCTGCACGGCGTCGGTGGTGACGCGCATGGCGTTGTCGGTGCAGACCAGCTTGGCCACTGCCGCCTCCTTGGTGAACAGTCGGCCGGCATCGTGCAGCCGGGCGGCGTGGAGGTAGGCCGCGCGGGCCGACGTCACGCCGGMCTCCATGTCGGCGAGGAGGAACGCGAGCCCCTGGTTGTCGCCGATCGGTCGCCCGAACTGCTCGCGCTCCTTGGCGTAGGCGACGGCCTGGTCGAGCGCTGTCTGAGCCAAACCCGTTGCGGCAGCGGCGATTCCGAGCCGACCGGTGTCGAGGGCCGACAGGGCGATTGTCATTCCTTGACCGGCGCCGCCCACCAGGCGG